>JBBJOU010000168.1:0-5299 GCA_037724305.1 Acidimicrobiales bacterium | reverse complement strand
TGCTCGACAACGCCACCAAGTACTCCGACAGCGGCCAGGCGGTGGAGATCGCCACCCAGCTGGTGGACGGCTCGGTCGAGATCGACGTGAGCGACCACGGCGTGGGCATCCCGACCCGCGACCTCGAGCGGATCTTCGAGCGCTTCTACCGGGTCGACCGCGCCCGGAGCCGGGAGACCGGTGGTACCGGGCTCGGCCTGGCCATCGTCCGCCACGTCGCCGGCAACCACAGCGGCGCCTGCCGGGTCACCTCACGCGAGGGCGACGGTTCCACGTTCACATTGGTCCTGCCCGCCGGTCCCGGCGCGGCAGCCGAACCTGCCACGGAGGCCGGATGAACTCCCCCGACACCACCATCCTCGTCGTCGAGGACGAAGACAGCTTCGTCGACGCCCTCACCGTCGGGCTCAAGCGCGAGGGGTTCCGGGTGCAGGTCGCCCGTGACGGGGCCCAGGCGCTCGACCTCTTCGACGTGGTCAAACCCGACCTCGTGCTGCTCGACGTGATGTTGCCGCGCGTGTCGGGCATCGACGTCTGTCGCGAGATCCGGGCCAAGAGCCGTGTCCCGATCATCATGGTGACGGCCAAGGGTTCCGAGATCGACACCGTCGTCGGCCTCGAGGTCGGCGCCGACGACTACGTCACCAAGCCCTACCGCCTCCGTGAGCTGGTGGCCCGCATCCGCGCCGTGCTGCGGCGCCGGCCGTTCGAGGACGGCAACCCCCTCCTGTCGGGCGAGGCCCTCGTGGTGGGCGATGTCGCCCTCGACCCGGATCGCCACGAGGTCCGCATCCGCGACGAGCACGTCGCCCTGCCGCTCAAGGAGTTCGAGTTGCTCGGGCTCCTGCTCGAGAACGCAGGGCGGGTGCTCACTCGCGAGACCCTCATCGACCGGGTGTGGGGCCCCGACTACGTCGGCGACACCAAGACCCTCGATGTCCACGTGAAGCGGCTCCGGGCCAAGGTCGAGACCGACCCGTCGAGCCCGAGCCGCATCGTCACCATCCGCGGTCTCGGCTACAAGTACGAGCTGCCGCGGGTCGAGCGACCACCCGCCGGAGAGGCTTGCGCCACCGCCTGACCGGCCGCGAGGAGCGGTGGGGCGGGCCGGTACGATCGGAGCGTGCGTCTCGTCCGCCGTCTCGCCCAGCTGGGCCCGCCGGTCTCGGGGCCGGCGGCGGCGGACTTCGCCGCCACGCCGTTCGCCCGCCTGGCGCGGGTGCAGGCCTTCGCCTCGGCCTGTGATGCCGTGGTCACCGCGTCGCTCGCCGGTTCGCTGTTCTTCTCGATCCCGACCGGCGAGGCCAGGGGCCAGGTCGCCCTCTACCTGCTGCTGACCATCGCCCCGTTCGCCATCGTCGGCCCGCTCATCGGTCCTGCCCTCGACCGGGCCAAGGGCGGACGGCGCATGCTCATCGTGGGCACCGGCGTCGTGCGGGTCGTGATCTGCCTGGCCATGGCCCGCTCCGTTGACAGCCTGTTGCTGTTCCCGCTGGCGTTCGCCTTCCTCGTGTCGGGCAAGGCCTACCTGATCGCCCGCTCTGCGCTCATCCCCGGCGTGGTACGCACCGACGACGAGCTGGTCGAGGCCAACTCCAAGCTGTCGCTGGTGTCCACCATCCTCAGCGCGGTCGGCGGTGTCCCCGGCATCATCATCCAGGTGGTCGTCGGGGCGGAGTGGTCCCTCGCCCTCGCCGCCATCATCGCCGCCGCCCAGGCCGTGGCCGCCCTGAAGCTGCCTCGCACGCGGGTGGCGGCCGAGCCCGAGACGGAGGTGGAGGAAGCCGAGCTGCGCAGCACCGGCGTCGTGCTCGCCAGCGAGGCCATGGGCATGCTGCGCGGCATCGTCGGCTTCCTCACCTTCCTGCTCGCCTTCGATCTGCGGGGCGGCGGCGGCGACACGCCGGTCCCCGCCGGCCTCGCCCTGGGTCGCGCCGTGCGCGACTCCGCCGGCTTCGAGTCCCTCGGCGGCACCGTCGACACCGGTTCGCCGTCGTGGCACTTCGCCGCCGCCCTGGCCGGGGCCGGGGTCGGCACGATGCTCGGCTCGGTCGTGGCACCCCACCTGCGCCGCCTCGCCTCCGAGGAGCGGATCCTGCGGGGCGTGCTCGCCGGTACCGCGGTCGCCGGCCTGCTGGCCGCCCTCGTCGGCGGGGTGGTGGGACTGGTTGTGGCCGCCCTGGCGGTGGGTACGGCCGCCAGTTCCGGGAAGCAGTGCTTCGACTCCATCGTGCAGCGCGATGCGCCCGACGCGAACCGGGGCCGGTCCTTCGCCCGCTTCGAGACCCGCTTCCAACTGGTGTGGGTGCTCGGGGGGTTCCTCCCGGTGGTGGTCCCCATCCCGGCCCGGATCGGCTACGTGGTGCTGGCGGCGGCCGCCGGCTTCGCCCTCTCCACCTACCTCGCCGGCCAGCGGGGCGTGAGTCGCCGCCGGCGCGCCGGCCGCGGTCCCTTCGACGCGCCCGCCGCCGAGACCGCGGTGGTCGGCCCCCGGCCCGACAGCGAGCCCGAGCTCACCGTCGGCCCCGAGCGGCGCGCACCGTGATACGGGTCCTCCTGCTCGCCGACACCCACGTCGTACCGGGCGGGAAGCGCCGCCTGCCCGACACCGTCTACGAGCTCTTGGCCGACGCTGACGTCGTGCTCCACGCCGGCGACGTCACCGAGCCCGATCTCCTGGCCGAGATCGGCGGGTTCGCACCGGTGCACGCCGTGCTGGGCAACAACGACCACGCCTTCGTCGGGGTGCTCCCCGAGCGCGACGTGATCGACCTCGATGGCGTCCGGGTGGCGATGGTCCACGACAGCGGCGCCGCCGCCGGTCGCGCCGCCCGCCTGCACCGCTGGTTCCCCGACGCCGAGGTCGTGGTCTACGGCCACAGTCACCTGCCCGAGCTGCTGGCCGGCGTCGACGGCCAACGCCTGTGCAACCCCGGCTCCCCCACCTGGAAGCGCATGGCCCCCGACCCCACCTGCGCTTTGCTCGAAGTAGACGGTGGCGAGGTCGTACGCCTCGAGCTGGTGATCGTGTGAGCGCAACCGTTCGCGCCGTCCCGCGTGATGGTCAGGTCGCTCGAACGGCGATCAATGGTGGCTCGCAGAGTGAGGTCGATCAAAGATCGATGCGGGCCAGCCAGAGGCCGGGGGCGTCGACCTCGGCGGGGGTGGGGAGCGAGCGCTCGTCGGCCCACAGGCGTTCGAGGGCTTCGGGGCCGGCCCGCTTGACCACCCCGGAGATGAACGCCTCGCCTCGGGCGTAGGCGGCCTGGGTGAGCTCAAGGCCGAGCAGGCGCTCGACGAAGCGGTCGGACGGGTCGGTCTCGACCCGGCGGCGGCGCAAGGCCTCGGTGAGCATTCCGTAGCTGGCGATGAGCTGCTCGCCCACCGTGTCCATCACGTGGTCGACGTAGCCGACGATCACGGTGACGAGCGCCTCCAGGCGAGGGAGCAGGGCCCGTTGGGCGTCGGACCGGATGGCGCCGAGCAGGATCTCCGGGTCACCGATGGCCTGCTGGGCACTGATCAGCGACTGCGGGTCGCCGGGATCGATGCTGAGCGAGCCGAGGCGGTCCTCGAGGGCCCGGGGGTCGGGGCTGAAGCCGGCGGCGTACTCGCGCAGCAGGGCGTCGAGGGCGGCCCGCACGTGCGCCACCCCCAGCACGGCGTGATGGGCGACCTCGTGGAGGCAGACCCACAGGCGGAGGTCGTCGCGAGGCAGGCTCCACGCGTCGCCGAAGGCGGCCAGGTTGGCGGTGACGATCATGAGGCGGTCGCCGGCCGGTCGGGGGACGGGAAGGTCGTACTGACCGAAGCTGCGCATGGCCAGGTGGCCCAGCATCGAGCCAGCGGTCATCGACAGCAGCATCGGCGCCATCGCCCCCATGAGGCTGCCGAGCATGGCGCTCATCGGGTCGTCGGCCCCGGCGCCGAACGGGTCGTCGGGGCTCGGGGCGCCCGGGGCGGCCGCGTCGGCGGCGATCGACGCAGCCAGGGCCTCGAACAGGGGGCGGTAGGCGTCGGCGGAGTGGTGCACCCACATGGCGCGGGTGACGGGCTCGATGGCCAGCGGCTGGCCGGTGGTGGAGGTGGGGAGCCCGGTGGTGGCGCCCACGTGAAGCTCGGCGACGCGTACCAACTGCTCGAGCTGGATGCGCTCGAGAGGATCCGGGTTGGGCTCGGACCGACCCTCGGTGGCCACCTGGAGGGCGAGATGGCGGACCGCGTCCCAGCGGAAGCCGCCACCAGGACCGCCGAGCATGCGGGCCAGGTCGCCGAAGAACGGGATGCCTCGGAACGGGTCGTCGCCCCCGTCGCCGGGCCCGAGGGGGTTCGGATCGGGCATGGGATGGCATCGTAGGACCGTGTCCGACCAACCTCGCAGGCGCCCGTCCCCGGCGACCGCGACGCCCGAGGTCGTCGCCATCACCGCCGCCGGCACCGCGCTCGGTCGGCGGGTGGTCCAGCGGCTCCGCGCCGACCCCCACGTGGCCCGGGTCGTGCGCCTCGGCGCCGCCGACCTGCGCGGCGACGTGAAGCGTCGCCTCGACGGTGTGGACGTGTTGGTCCACCTGGCGTCCACCGCCCTCCCCGTCGACGCGGCGCCGACGCGCCTGCTCCTCGACGCCGCCGGCGCGGTGGAGGTGCGATCCGTGGTGGTGGTGTCCTCGGCGCTGGTCTACGGCGCCGCGGCCGACAACCCCGTGCCCCTCACCGAGGAGGCGCCGTTGGCCGTGACGCCCGAGCTCGAGCCCGCCGTTGTGCTGGGCGAGGTCGAGCGCCTGGCGGCGTCGCTCCGCGACACCCATCCCGCCATGGGAGTGGCCGTGCTCCGCCCGGCGGTTCCCGTGGCCGAGGACGAGTTGGGCTGGCTGGCCCGCATGCTCGCCGCCGTGCGCAACACCCCCGTCGGTGACGCCGATCCCCCCGGGCAGTTCGTGCACCTCGACGACCTCGCGGCCGCCGTCACCCTGGCGCAGAGCGACCACCTCGACGGTGCCTACAACGTCGCCCCCGACGGCTGGATCCCCGGCGAGGACCTCCGGGCGCTGGCCGGCGGCCCCCGCCTGCGCCTGCCCGGCCGCCTCGCCGAGCAGCTGACCTCGTGGCGGTGGCGGGCCGGGCTCTCGCCGACCCCACCCGGGCTGCTGCCCCATACCGAGCATCCGTGGGTGGTCGCCGGCGACAAGCTCCGAGCCGCCGGCTGGGTTCCGGAGCACTCGAACCAGGAGGCCTTCGTCGCCGGCCACCGCCCCGCCCCGTGGGCGACGGTCAGCCCCCAGCGTCGCCAGGAGCTCGCCCT
>JBBJOU010000167.1:0-5339 GCA_037724305.1 Acidimicrobiales bacterium | reverse complement strand
ACGGCGCTCGGCGCCCGCCCGTAGGCTCCGGTGCGTGAGCAGCGACACGGGGGCGCCGGCCACGGTGGACGACGTCCTCGCCGCGCTGGCCGCCCACGACTACCTCGCCGACGAGGGGCTCGCCACCGCGGTGTTCCTCGCCCTGCGCCTCCAGCGACCGTTGCTGCTCGAGGGCGAGGCGGGGGTGGGCAAGACCGAGGTGGCGAAGGTGTTGGCCCGCTGGACCGGCGGCGAGCTCGTCCGCCTCCAGTGCTACGAGGGGATCGACAGCACCCAGGCCCTCTACGAGTGGGACCACGCCCGCCAACTGCTCCACCTGCGCGCCGCCGAGGCGACCGGAGCGGCGACCACCGCCGGGAGCACGGTCGCCACCGAGGCGCTCGAGGACGAGCTGTACGCCGAGCGGTTCCTCATCCGCCGTCCGCTCCTGCGGGCCATCTCGGCGCCGACCACCGCGCCGCCACCGGTGTTGCTCATCGACGAGATCGACCGGGCCGACGACGAGTTCGAGGCGTTCCTGCTGGAGCTGCTCTCCGACTGGTCGGTCACCGTCCCCGAGCTCGGCACCGTCACCGCCGTCGTCCCACCCGTCGCCGTGCTCACCTCCAACCGCACCCGCGACGTCCATGACGCCCTCAAGCGGCGCTGCCTGTACCACTGGGTCGAGCAGCCGGACTTCGAGCGGGAGGTGGCCATCGTCGCCGTCCGGGCTCCGGAGGTCGGCGCGGTGCTGGGCCGCCAGGTCGCCGCCGCCGTCGCCGGGGTGCGAACCCTCGGGCTGTACAAGCCGCCGGGGATCGCCGAGACCATCGACTGGGCCAAGGCCCTCGCCGCCCTCGGACGCCGGGAGATCGACGAGCGCAGCGTCGACGCCACGCTCGGCGTCGTCGTCAAGTACCGCGAGGACCAGCAACGGGTCCGCTCCAGCGGCGTCGGCGACCTCGTCCGTGACGCCCTGCGGCGGGGGGCGTGACGTGGGCCCCGAGGGCCGTGACGCGGACATCTCGTCCGATGGCCGGACCGGCGCGGACGAGCCGGAACGGATCGCCGTCGCCTTTGCCCGGGTCCTGCGGGGCGCAGGGATCGACGTGCCCGTCGGGTCCACGGTGGCCTTCGCGTCGGCCCTGGCAGCGGTTGGTGCCGACCGCGCCGCAGGGGCCTACTGGGCGGGGCGGGCCACGCTGCTGCGCCGACCGGAGGACGGACCCGTCTACGACCAGGCGTTCGCCGCCTTCTTCGGCGACGGCGCCGGTCCGCCCGCCCGGGCCGAGGTGGTCCGCCCGATCGAGCTGCAGGTCGACGCCGGGGACGACGACGATCCGTCCGACGGCGACGGCGAGGCCGCCGCCGGCGACGGCGAGGCCGCCGCCGGCGACGTGCAGGCCGTCCGCTGGAGCCGCGCCGAGCAACTGCGCCACAAGGACCTCGCCGCCTGTACCACCGACGAGCTGGCCGAGGCCCACCGCCTGATGTCGGCCCTCAAGGTCCGGGCTGCCGTGCGGCCGTCGCGCCGCCGCCGCCCCGACGCTCGCCACCGCGGCCCCATCGACCTCCGGCGCACCGTGCGTGACACCCTCCGCAGCGGCGGCGAGACCCTGCGGCCCGCCACCACCCGCGCCGGCGAGCGCCACCGTCGTCTCGTGGTGCTCCTCGACGTATCGGGCTCGATGGCGCCCTATGCCCGGGCCCTCGCCCGCTTCGCCCACGCCGCCGTCGCCGGTCGGGCCCGGGGCCGGGTCGAGGTGTTCACCCTCGGCACCCGCCTCACCCGGGTCACGCGGGCGCTCGCCACCCGCGACCCCGACGAGGCACTGGCGCGCGCCGGTGCGGCGGTGCCCGACTGGGACGGCGGCACCCGCCTCGGCGACTCGCTGCGGCGCTTCAACGACGAGTGGGGCGTGCGGGGCATTGCCCGCGGCGCCGTGGTGGTGGTGCTCTCCGACGGCTGGGACCGGGGTGATCCCGAGGCGCTCGGCGAGCAGGTCGCCCGCCTGCGCCGGGTGGCCCACCGCCTGGTGTGGGTCAACCCGCTGAAGGCGTCGCCGGGCTACGCCCCCCTGGCGCGCGGCATGGCCGCCGCCCTGCCCCATGTCGACGAGTTCGTCGAAGGCCACTCCGTCGCCTCCCTCGACGCACTCGTCGAGGTGGTGGCCAGATGAGGCGGTCACGATGGGGAGGACACCGTGCGTGAGCTGTTCGACGAGCTCGATCGGTGGCGTCGGGAGGGCACGCCCGTCGCCATCGCCCGCGTCGTCGACATTGAGGGCTCCGGACCGCGCGATCCCGGTGCCGCCATGGCGGTCACCGCCGCCGGCGACGTGGCCGGCTCGGTGTCGGGGGGTTGCGTCGAGGGGGCGGTGGTGGGCGAGGCGCTCCTGGTGCTCGAGACGGGCGAGCGCCGCCTCGTCGAGTTCGGCTACAGCGACGACGAGGCCTTCGCCGTCGGCCTCACCTGCGGCGGCACCGTCCACCTGTTCATCGAAGCGCTGGACTGGTGGGCGGCCGTGCCCGATGCCGCCGGTCCCACGCTCTACGACGTCCTGCGCAACGCAGTGGCCGAGGACCGTCCCGTCGCCGTCGCCACCGTCATCGACGGGATGCACGTCGGCGCCAAGCTGCTGGTCGAGCCCGGGCGCGACCCGGTCGGCACGTTGGGCGAGGCGGAGCTCGACCGGGTCGTCGCCCGCGACGCGCTGGGCGAGTTGGCGGCGGGCACGACCGGTGTGCGCCGCTACGGCCCGTGCGGGGAGGCGGCTGTCGATCCCGACGTCGAGGCCGTCGGCGTGTTCATCGAGTCGTTCGCCACCAAGCCCCGGCTGCTCGTGTTCGGCGCCGTCGACTTCACCGCCGCGCTGGTGCGGGTGGCCAAGGTGCTCGGCTACGTGGTCACCGTGTGCGATGCCCGTGAGGTCTTCGCCACCCGCCGCCGCTTCCCCGATGCCGACGAGGTGGTCGTCGACTGGCCCCACCGCCTGCTCGAGCGGGTCGGTCCCGACCTCGGCCCCCGTGACGTCGTGTGCGTGCTGACCCACGACCACAAGTTCGACGTGCCCGCCCTCGTCGGCGCCCTCGCCACCGCCGCCGGCTACATCGGCGCCATGGGCAGCCGCCGCACGCACGACGAGCGGGTGGCCCGCCTGCGCGACGCCGGGGTCGACGACGCCGGCCTGGCCCGCATCCACGCCCCCATCGGCCTCGACATCGGCGGGCGCACGCCGGAGGAGACGGCGGTGTCGATCTGCGCCGAGATCATCGCCGTGCGCACCGGGCGCACCGACGTCCGACCGCTGCGCGCCGGCGCCGGCCCCATCCACGCCTGAACGGCGCCGGCACTGTTACTTCGATGCTTCGTCGGGGGCGGTCATCGACAGCGTGGAGGTGTAGGTCGTCGTCGTCTCCGGGCCGGTGCGGGCGAGCAACCGGTGGACGACCCGGTCGCCGGCGATCGACACCAGCCCCACGTTGGCCTCGCCCACGATCACCCACTCGGGTCGCTCGGCGGGCCCGACGTAGCGGCGCGTCTCCCGGTAGCGCGGGGGCTCCTCGGGCCGGGCCCGGCGGGCGAGCGCCGGCGACAGGAACACCGGCGAGTCCGGTTCGTCGTTGGTGTTGACCGGGCGGTCGACCAGGCGCCGGACGAGCCCGGTGGACGCCTCGAGCGTGGGGGAGTGGTCCCAACCGAGGCGCTCGTGCTCGGCCGAGACGGTGCGCCCCAGGAGTTGCAGCGCCGCCTTGGCCAGCGTCCCGCTGTGCTTGAAGGAGCTGCTGACGAGCTGGGCCACGTGGAGGACCTCGTCGTCGACACTGAAGCTGGCCTGGACGTTGAGCCCGTAGTGGACGTCGCCGGAGAGCACGACGCAGCCCCGGAGGCCGAGGTCGTCGATGAGGAGTCGCATGAAGTCGACCAGCCCCTGGAGGTCCGAGTGCCAGGCCTCGAAATCGATCCGGTAGGGGCCGACCTTGCCGGCCAGGAACCGCTGGCGCCGTTCCTGGATCTCGAGGCCGAACACGGGCACGGCCGAGACGAGGATCACCGGGCCCGTGCCGGCCGGTCGCGCTTCCTCGATCAGGGCCCGCACCCCGGCGAGGTGATCGGCGTCGATCAGGCGCGCCGGGCTCTGCTCGCTCGCCCAGGAGCGCAGGGTGCGGGTGTCGAGGACGACGGTCGGCGGCTCGGTGGGCGCGTGGTAGCCCCAACGGTGGAACGACCACAGCGTCTGGTCGAACGCCTCCCCCTGCTCGGCGCTGGTCCCCGGGCCGGCGGCGACCGTGCTGACGAAGGTGTCGTCGAAGTGGCGGGGGGCGTTGCCCCAACCCTGGAACGCCCAGAACGCGGCCAGGGCGTTGGCGACGACCCGGCGGCCGGTCGGCGAGCGCTCCACGTTGCGGCGCCACTCGAGCGTGAGGTTCCAGTCGTCGGTGACGTCATGGTCGTCGACGGCGGTGTAGACGGGCACGTTGGCCAACACCCGGCGCACGGCAGGCAGCGCCCGGCGAGCCACCTCCAGGCTGGCGAGCTCCTCGTCGTACTGGCGCCGCAGTCGGGTGAGCTCGCGCCCCTGCGCCCTGTTCTCGGGGATGGCTTCGTCGGCGGGTGGGAAGCGGGCGGGCCACTGGTCGCCGTTCCAGGCGATGACGTATGCGGCGACGTACTCGCCGAGGCTGAGCAGGTGGTTGCCGGCCTTGTCCGACGTGAACTTGGCCCGCTCGCAGGCGAGGGACTGCCGGCCGTAGATCGGGATGCTGGACAGCGCCGGGAGGTCGGGCACGGACGTGTCGTCCTCCGGGCCGAGCAGCTCGGCACCCAGCCTGGTCAGGTGGCCGATGAGCGGGCCGGCGACGTCGTCGCCGTAGATCTGGTCGCCCGTCAGGAAGAAGGCGCTGGGGCGCGTGGCGGGGTCGGCGGCCGATGCGGCCAGCACCTCGTCGGCGGCGGGGAACGAGTCCTCGCCCTTGCCGTGGAGCAGGCGGCACGACCCGTGGAGCAGGTGGAGCTCGGGTGTCGCCGCGCCGCGGAGGAAGAACGTGGGCAGCGCCAGCTCTCCGTAGGCCAGCGAGGCGGCGCCGCTGAGGAGACCGAGGTCGGCGAGCCGTCGAGGCTGGTCACCGTCGGGGCCGGGTACCTCGATGTCGTAGCCCAGGACCTCGTCGAGCGGGAACGTCCCGTCGTCGGGGAGGGCCTCGACCAGGTGGACGAACAGGTTCGGGCCGAGGGCGACGCTGCGGCCGGTGCCGCCGCCGACCCGCCCGCCCGAAGCGCCCAACGAGACGACCTCGGCCCGGATCTCCGCATCGACGCGAGTGGCCAACCACAGGTGCACCCGCCCCGGCTCGGCCCG
>JBBJOU010000166.1:0-5340 GCA_037724305.1 Acidimicrobiales bacterium | reverse complement strand
CACGAACGCCGCGACGAGAGCGGAACGGCGCCACCGCTCCTGGCTCGGGAGGCGTCTCATCGGAGGGTGATGCCGCAGGGGCCGCTCATGTGGTTGACCATGTCCGGGGTGAGGGCGTGGGAGGTGGCCAGGGCGAGTTGCGTGCCTTCGGGTGTGCTGAAGATGGCGTCGAGGTCGAAGTCGACGGCGGCCAGCGCGGCGACGTAGTCGTCGATGGCGGTGGCGTAGCGGGCGACGTCGCCGCGCAGCTCCGACGGGGCGGTTCGCTCGGCCTGGTCGAGGAGCGTGACGACCTCGCCGAAGCTGGCCTCGACCTCCGCCGGCGGTGTCGGTTCGGAGCTGGGCGCCATCCGTGTCGCCACCTGCTCCATCGCCGAGCAGAACGCGTCCTCCGTGTCGCCGTCCCCGCCGTCTGCGCAGGCGACAAGGGTGAGCGTGAGGAGGGTCGCGGCGAGGCGCGTCGCGCTGATCGTGTGGTGCATGGTTGTCTCCGCTTCGGTCAGCCCCCGCCGGGCGGCGACGGCTCGTGTCGCTCAGCCCGCGGCGCGGCGGGGGCGGTGCTCGATGAGGTGGGCGATGCCGAGGATGAGCCCGGCCGCACTCGTCACGATCCCGGCGGACAGGACGAGCATCATCGGCACCCAGTACCCGTCGGGCAACTCGCCGATGACGTTGAGGGTGACGATCATCGTGGCGAGCACGGTGACGCCGCCGAGGAGGATCTGCCACCAGCGCGCGGTTGCCGGTCGAGCAGCCGAGATCGCTCGGGTGTGGCGCCAGGCGGCGACGGCGAGCACGCCGGCCACGACGGCGACGGCGAGGCCGAACGCGACCATCCCCGGGTTGGAACCGCCGATGAGCCCGAGGACGGCACCGCTGACGCTGATGGCGGCGAAGACGACGGGGACGATGGGGCTGGGCGGTCGGTCCATGTGGGCCTCCAGGTGCCGGGCAGGGATGGTGATGGCGAGATCGATGACGCCCCGCGCCCAGACGCGGCCGGCGCGCTCGTCGCGGAGTTGTTCGGCGAAGAGCAGGGCCATGTCGGTCCCGTACTCGTCACGGAAGCGGCGCGGGTACAGGCGGAGCAGCCCCGAGTAGATGCCGCCCGCCCTCGGGCCCCTCACGCGGTCGCTCCGCCCGGTAGGTGGGCGGCGATGCGGTGCACCAGGCCCTGGAGGCGGATGACCTCGTCGACGGCGACGGCGCGGCCGCGGCCGGTGAGCTGGTAGTAGCGGCGCCGTTCGCTGTCGTCACGAGGTACCCGGTCGGTGGTCTCCTCGATGAGGCCGTCGCTGACGAGACGGTTGAGAGTCCCGTACAGGGTGCCGGGGCCCATCCGGACGGCGCCGTCGCTCAGCTCCGCCACCCGGCCGATCAGCGCGTAGCCGTGGGATTCGCCGTCGAGCAGGGCCAGCACGATGTGCAGCGAGGCCGAGGGAAGGGGTTTCGCCGATGGAGTCACGCTCACACTATGATATATCGACTCTCGATAGTCAAGGCCGGTTTCGTCCGGCCTGAGGGCGTGAACCGGGGCGTCGGGAGGTTGCCGCCACAGCCACCACCCAAGCGACGAAGAGGAACAGAGGCCGAGGTACGGGATCGTGCCAGCGCCGGGCTCGTACGCTGACGAGGGCCGACTCGCGGGCTTCATCTGCTCGTTCGAGGCGGCGGGGGGAATCGAACCCCCGTACAGGGATTTGCAGTCCCTTGCCTAAGCCACTCGGCCACGCCGCCGCTCGATGGGCGGGAAGGTAGCAGCCGTCCCTCGAACGCGACATTCCCCCGACTCGACCAACGGCACTGCCCGACGCAGCAGGCAACTTGCCGGTTCGCGTCAGGGCGCCGATGGGAGTGCCCAGTCGACCGGCTCGCGCCCGGCATCGACCAGCGCCTGGTTGGCTCGAGAGAACGGTCGCGAGCCGAAGAAGCCGTTGTGCGCTGACAACGGTGACGGGTGGGCCGACTCGATCACCGCGTGGCGGGTGGTGTCGATCAGCGCCTTCTTCCTGCGGGCCGCCGCCCCCCACAGGATGAACACGACCCGTTCGGGCTTGGCGTCCACCGCGCCGAGGACCCGGTCGGTGAACACCTCCCAGCCCTTGCCCTGGTGCGAGGCGGCGGCGCCGCCGCGCACGGTGAGGGTGGTGTTGAGCAGGAGGACACCCTGGCCGGCCCAGTGACCGAGGTCGCCGTAGCGGGGGGCGGGGTGGCCGACATCGGCCTCGAGCTCGGCGAACACGTTGCGCAGCGACGGCGGCGCCGGGACCCCGGGGCGCACCGAGAAGCACAGGCCGTGGGCCTGCCCTGGGCCGTGGTAGGGGTCCTGGCCGAGGATGACCACCTTGACCGAGGCGAACGGCGTGCGGTGCAGGGCGGCGAACACCTCGGCCGGGGGCGGGTAGACGGGGTGCGCCGCCCGCTCGGCGGCGACGAAGGCCTGCAGCTCGGCCCAGTAGGGCTCCGCCAGCTCGCGCCGGAGCACCGGGTTCCAGTCGGTCCGCACTCCGGCTGACGGTACCGGAGGCGGCTCAGCGGAGGAAGCGTCGTCGGCGGGGCTTGCCGCCCACCGCCTCGAGCACGAGGAGAAGGGCGGCGGCGCCGACGAAGGCCACGAAGATCGACATCAGGTCGAACTCGTCGAAGGCGCCGATCGGGTCGCCGGTGGCGAAGCGGAAGAGGGCACCGCCGATGAGGGCGCCCAGCACGCCGATGCCGATGGTGGCCAGGCACCCCCGCTTCGGCGCCCCCACCGCGCGCCGGGCCAACCCGCCCGCGAGGAGGCCGACGATGATCCACCCGAGCAGGTTCATAGCCGGGCTCGGTACCCGACCGTCCTCCCCTCAGTCCCCGCCGCCGCCACCACCGCAGTCCCCGCCGCCGCCGTCACCGCCGCCACCACCGCAGTCCCCGCCGCCGCCACCACCACCACCGCCGTCACCGCCGCCGAACCACCCAGCGCTCCCGCTGCCGTCGTTCGAGTACCGAGAACGTCGCCCGCTCCGCCGACCACCCGACCGGGCCATCCCGAGGCTCAGCACGGCCACCCCGACGATCAGCAGGATCCAGATCATGTGCGCTCCCTCCGTCGCGGCCCGGCGGGTGCCGGACCGATCCGGGAGCCACGCTGCTCCCTGCGGTGGGCGTCGGTCGGATGACCGGGCCCGTCACGTTGCTACCCGCAGGGTCGCGCCGTCGAACCGTTCTCGGGTGGCGATCCCACGTCGGTCCCATGCCGAATCGGGTACTCGGCCGAGGCGCGGCCCCAGGGGGTCGAGGCGCCGGGTCAGACGACCCTGACCGTCGCCGCCTCCGGGCCCTTGCGCCCGGCCTGGGTCTCGAACTCCACCTTCTGGCCCTCGACCAGCTCGCGGTAGCCCTGGCCCTCGATCGCCGAGAAGTGCACGAACAGGTCGCCGGACCCGTCATCAGGAGCGATGAAGCCGTACCCCTTCGTACTGTTGAACCACTTGACCACACCAGTCGCCATCGCGGGGCGCTCCTTCGCTTGCTTCGCCTCGACGCGCAGTGGGCCGACCCTGCGGGGCCGGCCCGTGTCCACGTGCCTTGTCTGAAGCACCAGACGGTACAGCGGGCTCCGAACGGTGGCAAGGGATCGACGCCCGCAGTTGCGGGTGCCGCGCGCCCGATGCTCGGGCGTTCGGCGTACCGTGACCCCGTGCTGTACCGGGGGCTCGCCGATGTCGTGGTCGTGGTGCACCTGGCCTTCGTCGTCTTCGTCGCCGTCGGCGGCTTCGTCGCCTGGCGCTGGCCCCGAGTGCTCGGTGCCCACCTCGCGGCGGCCGCATGGGGCGCCGGCATCGTGGTCGTCGGCTGGGACTGCCCGCTCACCGCCGTCGAGCGCTGGGCTCGGCGCCGAGGGGGCGAGACGGTCGACGGCGCTGGCTTCGTCGACCGCTACCTCGAAGGCGTCCTCTACCCCGGCGACCTCACCCCGCTCCTGCGCGTCGTGGTGGTCGTCGCCATCGCCACGTCCTGGCTGGTCCTGTGGCGGCGCCACCGCCTCGGCCACGGGCCGGCCGCCCCCAGCGTCGGGAACGGCGCCCCGGGACGGCGCTCGGCTTCGCCCGCGACCGGGAACGCAGGGAATCCGCCGACCGGTGTCCGTCGCTGAACCGATCTCGTCGCAAGCCACGCCCGGTCAGCCGTCGCTACCGCGGCCGTCTCGGATCAGGTGGCGTTGGCGCGCTTGAGCCGCGACATGGACTCGTCGGCGGCCACGAGGAGGGCGCCGGGTTCGTCGGCTCCGGCGCTGGTGGCCGTCCCGACGGTCGCCCGTAGTTCGACGACCACGTCGCCGACGCGGACCGGGGCGTGCAGCGCCTCGGCGATGCGCGCCGACACGATGTCGACGTCGTCGGAAGTCGTGAGGTCCTCGCAGACGATGACGAACTCGTCGCCTTCGAGCTGCGCCGTCAGGTCGGTGCCTCGCAGGCAGGCCTTGAGCCGGGCGGCGACCTGGGTGTGGACATCGTCGGCGATCGCACCGCCGACGCGCCCGACGAGGTGATCGAGGTCGATGAACAGCAACGCCACCGTGGTCCCGAAGCGGGAGGCACGGGCGAGGGCGTGGCCGAGCTGCGCACGCTGCACCTGGGCGCTGGGGAGCCCCGTTCGGGGGTCGCTGAGCAGGACGGGGGTCGGGTTCTGGGGGAGGTTGTTCGTCACGGTGGTGCTCACTCACGTCTCCACGACATCGGCAGGTGACGGGGCCGTCACACAGCGTCACCATCGGCACGAGCACTGCTCCCTCAATGGTCCGAACAGTCTATTTGCGAACGCCGTCCGTGACTAGGAGAGGTAGCCCGCGCCCGCCACGCGCCCCGTGTGCGACGGGTCGGCGACGCGGTTCGCCGCTGGCTGCGGTGGCGGTCGCCGTTGCCGAAAAACGGGCACTCGTGGCTTCCGATCGGGACTCGGTCCCCCGCCGACGGGGCAGGAGGCAGACATGGAGATCGACGTGCTGCCCGATCTTGCCGTTCTCGGCGAGCTCCGTCGATCGGTCGCCGCCCACCTCCTCCGGTCGGGGTGGCCTGCGGGCGCGGTCGAGAACGCAGTGCTGGTGGTCAGCGAGCTCCTGACCAACGCCATCATCTATGGCCGCCCGCCCATCCGGCTGTCGCTGGCGCAGCGCCCCGAGGTGCTCCGCCTCGAGGTCGACGACGCTGGTGGTGGTCAGCCGACGCTGAACCTGGGCCGGGCGAACGGCGCAGGCGGCTTCGGGCTGCAGATCGTCGATGCCCTGGCGGCTCGCTGGGGGGTGGAGGACCATGCCCCGGGCAAGGCGGTGTGGGTCGAACTGGTGGCGAAGCCGACCGC
>JBBJOU010000165.1:0-5344 GCA_037724305.1 Acidimicrobiales bacterium | reverse complement strand
GACATCGAGCTGGTCACCGCCGTGGTGCCGACCTATCCCCGCCACCCGATCGCTCTCGCCGCCCAGGCCCTCACCGTGGCGGCGGTGACCGGCGGCCGGCTCACCCTCGGCATCGGCCTGTCGCACCAGGTGGTGGTGGAGGGTGTGTACGGGCTCTCCTATGACCGACCCGCCCGCCACATGCGCGAGTACCTCTCGGTCCTCGGGCCGCTGCTCCGCGGTGAGCAGGTCGCCTTCGAGGGTGAGACCATGCAGGTGTCGACCATGGGGCCGCTCGAGGTCGACGCCCCCGCGCCACCGGTGCTGGTGGCCGCGATGGGACCGGTGATGCTGCGCCTGGCCGGCACCCTGGCCGACGGCACCTCGACGTGGATGACCGGGCCCGCCACGGTCGAGGCCCATATCACCCCCACCATCACCGCCGCCGCCGAGGCCGCCGGCCGGCCACGGCCCCGGGTGGCGGTCGGCCTCCCGGTGTGCGTCACCGCCGAGGTCGACGCCGCACGCGCCCGGGCCGACAAGGTGTTCGCCATCTACGGCCGGCTGCCGTCCTACCGGGCGATGCTCGATCGCGAGGGCGCCGCCGGGCCCGGCGACGTCGCCGTCGTCGGCGACGACGGGTCGGTGGCGGCCCAGCTCCGCGCCCTCGCCGATGTCGGCGCCACCGAGTGCACGGCGGCGCCGTTCGGCACCCCCGAGGAACGAGCCCGCACGGTCGCCTTGGTCACCGACCTTGCCGGCGGCGGGGGGGGGGCGGGGCCCCCCCCCGGCGGGGGCCCGCCCCCCCCCCGGACCCCCCCCCCCCGGACGCTGTGCCCCCCCACGTGGCGGGGGGGGTTTCCCCGGCCCCGGGGCCGGGTAAACCCGCCGGCACGGGATGGTCAGGCCGACCGGCGCTGGGCGGCGTGCTCGCCCTCGGCGATCTCCTCGACCAGCTTGGCGCAGAAGGCGGGGAGGTCGTCGGGCTTGCGGCTCGACACCAGGCCCTTGTCGACGTGGACCTCCTCGTCGACCCAGGTGGCGCCGGCGTTGCGGAGGTCGGTCTGCAGGCTGGGCCACGAGGTGAGCGTGCGGCCTCGCACCACGTCGGCTTCGATGAGCGTCCAGGGCCCGTGGCAGATCACGGCGACCGGCTTGCCGGCGGCGAAGAAGCCTCGGGCGAAGGCGACGGCGGCGTCGTCGGTGCGGAGCTGATCGGGGTTGGCCACGCCGCCGGGGAGCACGAGGGCGTCGTAGTCGTCGACCGTCGCGTCGGCGGTCGTGAGGTCGACGGTGAACGTGTCGGCCCTGTCGAGGTGGTTGAACGCCTGCGCCTCGCCGGCCTCGGGGGCGACGAGGACGGCCCGGCCACCGGCGGCCTGCACCGCCTCCCACGGCCCGGTGAGCTCCACCTGCTCGATGCCCTCGTTGGCCACCAGGAATGCCACGGTCTTGCCGTCGAGCTTGCCCATGTCGAACACCTCCGTTGATCTACGAACTGGTCGAAGGCCTGCCTACCCCTCGCCGTCCGGTCGGACACGGCCGGTCGAGTGGCCGTCTCGGCGTCCCTCGGCCGGGGCAGAGAGGGGAGGCGACGACTGACCGGAGGACGCGATGCAGGGTGCAGACCACGCCGGACGGCGACGGTGAGCGGCACCGTCGCCGACGCGCTCGTCGCCCGGCTGCAGGCATGGGGCGTGTCCCGGGTGTTCGGCTATCCCGGCGACGGCATCAACGGCGTCATGGGTGCGCTCCGTCGCGCCGGTGGACGACCCGAGCTGGTGCAGGCCCGCCACGAGGAGATGACCGCCTTCATGGCGTCCGGGCACGCCCGCTACACGGGCGAGGTGGGGGTGTGCCTGTCGACGCAGGGCCCCGGCGCAGTCCACCTCCTGACCGGGCTCTACGACGCCAAGCTCGACCACGTGCCGGTCGTGGCCGTGATCGGCCAGCAGAGCTCGTCGGTCCTCGGCAGCGCCTACCAGCAGGAGCTCGACCTGCGGGCCCTCTTCGGCGATGTCGCCGCCCAGTTCATCGGCGAGGTGCGGGCCCCGGAACAGGCGCTTCTCGTGCTCGACCGGGCGCTGCGCGTCGCCCTCGCCACCCGCAGCCCGACGTGTGTGATCGTCCCCCACGACCTGCAGTCCGCCGACGCCGTCGACGAGTTGCCCCATGTCCACGGCGTGCTCGGTTCGTCGGTCGGCCACCGCCCGCCGGTGGTGGTGCCCCACGACGACGACCTCCGGGCCGCGGCGGCAGTGCTGTCGGTCGGTGAGCGGGTGGCGATCCTGGTCGGGCAGGGCGCCCGCCACGCCGTCGACGAGGTCATCGAGGTGGCCGAGGTCCTCGGTGCGGGCGTGGCCACCTCGCTCATGGGCAAGCCGGTGCTGGGCGACGACCTCACGTTCGCGACCGGTTGCCTCGGCCATCTCGGCACCACCGCCAGCGACGAGCTGATGCAGCGCTGCGACACGCTGTTGACGATCGGGTCCAACGACCCGTGGACCGAGTTCTACCCACCGCCGGGCGCCGCCCGGGCCGTGCAGATCGACCTCGACGGCCGCAACCTCGGGTTGCGCTACCCGAATGAGGTCGACCTGATAGGCGACGCCGCCACCACCCTGCGGGCCCTGCTCCCGCTCCTCGAACGCCGCGCCGACCGGCGGTGGCGCCACCAGGTCGAGGCGTCGGTGCAGCGGTGGTGGACGATCGTCGAGCGGCGGGCCATGGCGCCGGCCGAGCCGGTGAACCCCCAGCGGGTGCTGTGGGAGCTGTCGCCCCGCCTGCCCGACGACGTGCTGCTGGCGGTCGACGTCGGTTCGGTCACCTACTGGTACGCCCGGTGCCTGAAGCTGCGCCCGGGCACGCCCGCCCACCTGTCGAGCACCCTGGCCTCGATGGGCTCGGCGGTGCCGTTCGGCATCGCCGCCAAGCTCGCCCACCCGGACCGCCCGGTGGTGGCCCTGGCCGGCGACGGCGCCATGCAGATGAACGGCAACGCCGAGCTCGTCACCGTCGCCCACCGCTGGCGAGGGTGGGCCGACCCCCGCTTCGTCGTGCTCGTGCTGCGCAACGACGACCTCAACGAGGTCACCTGGGAGCAGCGCGAGACCGAGGGCGACCCCCGCTACGCCGCCTCCCAGGACCTCCCCGCCTTCGACTACGCCGGCTACGCCGAGCTGCTCGGCCTGCGCGGCATCCGGGTGGACGACCCGGACGCCATCGGCCCCGCCTGGGACGAGGCCCTGTCCGCCGACCGCCCGACCCTCATCGAGGCAGTGGTCGACCCGGCGGTCCCGCTGCTGGCGCCCCGACTGGAGGCGGACACGGTCGCCCAGATGGAGGCGGCGCTGCGGGCCGAGGGGCCCGACGGCGAGCGTGCCCTCGCCGCCCTCACGCGGGAGCGGGCCGACCAGGGCGACGGTCCGATGGCGGACTGACCGGTTCGGGCAACGGGCGCCGGCTACGCACGAGGCGGCCGGCGTCGTGCACGGTGATCTCGACGGCGCCGAGGACCACGGCCTCGGTACGGACGTGGTCGGGGAGGTCGTAGTGATCGCGCCACGGGGCGTCGGCCCGGTGCTGGAACCAGCGCCGCTCGAGGCCGAGGCGCGCCGCGAAGGCGTGGAGCTCGACCTCGTCGTCGGCCAGCAGATGGCACCACCGCCGTCCCCGCCACGCCCACAGCGCGGGGTCGACGTACACGGCCATCAGGAGCGACGGTATCCGGCGCCGAGCCGAGGCCGGCGAACTCCCCCCGCCCGGTCACCCTGTCGGGCGACGGCGCGAACCGGACGCAACCGGAAGTCGTCCTTGTTTCACTTCGATGACGGTCCGCGCTCGCCTGCGCGCTACCCGTCCGCGGTGAGGTGGGAGGGCGCGAGCAACAACGCGCGCGAATCCCCCAGCGATCCCCAGGAGGGACCTACCTTGACCGATCTCCAACGCAAGGGCCTCAGCCGGCGCGGCTTCCTCGGCGCCACCGTCGGCGGCGCAGCGCTGGCCGCCAGCCCGTTCTCGCTCTTCGGCACCCGCGCCGCCCTCGGTGAGCACGTCGGCGACGGCTACGGCCCCCTGCAGCCCACCCTCGACGAGACCACCGGCCTGCCGCTCATCAAGCTCCCCGCCGGCTTCTCCTACATCAGCTACGGCTGGACCGGCGATCCCATGTCCGACGGCATCCCCACGCCCAGCAGCCACGACGGCATGGCTGCCTTCCGCCCCCGTGACGGCAAGGTGCGCTTGGTCCGCAACCACGAGAAGGGCAACGGCGCCCCCTTCGGGCCCGCCGTCTACGACCCCGGCGCCGCCGGTGGCACCACCAACCTCGAGTTCGATCCCATCGCCGGGCAGTGGCTGTCGTCGTACGCCAGCCTGTCGGGCACCATTCGCAACTGCGCCGGTGGCCCCACCCTGCGCAACTCGTGGCTCTCCTGTGAGGAGACCACCAGGGGTGTCGGCGAAGGCCGCACCCAGCTGCACGGCTACAACTTCGAGGTGCCGGCCGACGGTGTCTCCAACGTCGTTCCGCTGAAGGCCATGGGCCGCTTCTCCCACGAGGCCGTCGCCCAGGATGTCAGCACCGGCATCATCTACGAGACCGAGGACACCGGCGACTCGGCCCTCTACCGCTTCATCCCCAACAGCCGTCAGGACTTCGCCGCCGGCGGTCGCCTCGAGGCGATGAAGATCACCACCGCCCGCAACATGGCCATGTTCAACCCGGTCACGGGCAGCTACGACACCCGCACCGGCCAGCAGATCGACGACGTCTACGACGTCGAGTGGGTCCCCGTGGCCGAGCCCGACCCGGATCTGGACGGCGGCGCCCCGTCGACCCGGGCCCAGGCCCAGGCCCTCGGCGCCGCCCTCATCGAGCGCGGTGAGGGGGCGTGGGAGAAGGACGGCCTCATCTACTTCATCTCCACCAGTGGCGGCGAGGCCAACGAGGGCCAGGTGTTCGAGCTCGACCCGGCCGACGACCGGCTGCGCCTCGTGTACGAATCGCCATCGGCCGAGGTGCTCTCGAACCCGGACAACATCACCGTCAGCCCTCGCGGCGGCATCCTGCTGTGCGAGGACGGCGGCTTCGAGGGCGTGCAGCGCCTCCACGGCCTGTCGCCCGACGGCGAGATCTTCAAGTTCGCCGAGAACAACGTCACCTTCGCTGCCGGCTCGCCGTTGGCCCTGCGCTACGGCGACACCGACTTCCGTGATCAGGAGTGGTGCGGCGGCTGCTTCGAGACCCGGGCCCGCCGCTGGCTCTTCGTCAACATCCAGACCCCCGGCATCACCTTCGCCATCACCGGTCCCTGGCAGTCGTCGATTCTCTAGAAGGGCTGCGCCCTTGCCGCGGCTTCGCCGC
>JBBJOU010000164.1:0-5437 GCA_037724305.1 Acidimicrobiales bacterium | reverse complement strand
ATCGCCCGGGCCAGGGCCAGCTTCTGCCACTGCCCGCCCGAGAGGTCGGCGCCGTCGCCGAAGCTGGGGCCGAGGTGGGTCTCGAGCCCGAGCGGCAACGCGCCGGTCACGTCGGCGGCACCCGCCTTCTCGAGCGCGGCCGCCACCGCGAGCTCGTCGTCGACGGCCGGGAGGTCGCCGACGCCGATCGACTGGCGGGCCACCAACTCGAGCCGGGCGAAGTCCTGGAACCCGGCGGCGATCCGCTGGCGCCACTCGTCGACGTCGATGCGGGCGAGGTCGGTGCCGTCGACGGTGATGGTCCCACCCGTCCTGTCGTAGAAGCGGCACAGGAGCTTCACCAGGGTCGACTTGCCGGCGCCGTTGTTGCCGACGACGGCCACGGTGGCACCGGCAGGAATGAACAGGTCGAGCCCGTCGAGTACGTCGACATCGGTGTCCGGGTAGCGGAAGCTGACACCGCGCAGCTCGATCCCGCTCGTCAGCACGGCGGGAGCGGGAAGGTGTTCGAGGTCCGCCCGGCGGGCGCAGGAGTACCGGTCGAGCCACATGAGGCGATCGGCGACCCGGGCCATGCGGGCGGCGGTGCCGACGATGCTGACCGCCAGGCTCACCTGACGGTTGATCTGGGCGACCAAGGCCAGGGCGAGGACCACGTCGCCGAGGCCGGCGCGACCGGACACCGCCTGGCTCACCACGAGGGCGATGGCGGACCCGTAGCCGGCGGTGAAGACCACCCACCCCGCCGTCGTCCAGGCCAGGCCGCGGATGGCGGCGGCGTCAGCGATGCGGTCGATCTCATCCCAGACCCGCCGATGGCGGCCCAGGAGCTCGTCGCCCAGCCCGTAGACCCGTAGCTCCTTGCCGGCGGCCGGGGCGGTGGCCACGCCGAAGAGGTACCGGGCCAGTCGGTACCGCACGGCGGTCTGGTCGAGGGCGGCCTGGCGGATGGCCTCCGCTCGCCGCCCCGACCAGAAGGACGCCACCGCGAAGAGGGGCACCGCGAGGAGCAACGGGTTCACCGTGGCCAGCAGCAACCCGGTGGCGCCGATCTGGGCGGCGAGGGCCACCGCGGTGGCGATGTGGATGCCGGCGAAGCCGAGGATGTATGCCTCCCGTCGGAGCACCTCCAGCCGGTCGAGGTACTCGGGTCGCTCCAGGTGCTCCACCCCGGCGATGCCGGTCACCAGCTCGATGATCCGCCGGTCGAGGTAGAGCCCGGTGTGCTCCTTGAGCGGGAACTGCAGGCGCGCCGCCGCCCCCCGGGCGAGCATGCCCAGGCCGGTGGTGAGACCCACGCCGACCGCGGTGGTCGTCGCCGCCGTGGCGTCGTCCTGGCCGACGGCGTCGATGATCCGCTTGAGCCAGTACGGGACCGCCACGATGACCAGCGACCCGACCACCGTGAGCACGAGCACCGCCACCGAGCGCCGCCGGTCGGCCCGGAACGGGATGGCCACCGCCACGCCGAGCGCCCGCAGACGATCAGCCATCGCCGCCGCCCGGGGCGTCGCCGGCGGGTCCGACCACGTGCGCCGCCTGCAACCCGAACAGCCGGGCGTAGCGGCCGCCTTCGGCCATGAGGGCGTCGTGGGGCCCCGACTCGACGATCCGGCCCTCGTCGATCACAACGATCCGGTCGGCGCGGCGCACGGTCGAGAAGCGGTGCGAGATCACGATGGTGGTTAGGCCCTCGGTGAGCTCGAGGAACTGGTCGTAGAAGGCGGCCTCGGCGCGCACGTCGAGCGCGGCCGTGGGCTCGTCGAGGATCAGCAGCGACGCACCCGCCTCGACGGCGAAGTACGCCCGGGCCAGAGCGATGCGCTGCCACTGCCCGCCCGAGAGGTCGACCCCGCCCGGCGTCCGGGGCGACAGCACGGTGTCCCATCCGTCGGGGAGGGCATCGACGACCCCGAGCGCGCCGGCCCGCGCCGCGGCGGTCGCCAGCGCCCCCCGGTCCCGGTGGTCGACGGCTCCGAACCCCACGTTGTCGGCCGCCGAGAGCTCGTAGCGGACGAAGTCCTGGAAGATGGCGGCGACGCGCCGTCGCCAGGCGACCGGGTCGACCTGACGGAGGTCGACGCCGTCGACGGCGATCCGTCCGCCGGTGGGGTCGTAGAGCCGGGCCAGCAGCTTCACCAGCGTGGTCTTGCCCGCCCCGTTGACGCCGACGATGGCCAGCGACCGACCCGCCGGGATCGTCAGGTCGAGCCCGTCGAAGACGGGCGTGCTCCGGCCCGGGTAGGTGAAGTTGACGCCCTCGAGCGTGATGCCCGTCGCCGGCATCCCGTCGGCGGCGCCGGTGCCGCCGACGGTGAAGCGGGGTTCGGCGACGGCCCGCTCGAGGGCGGCGGCGGCGGGCAGCGCGGCGGTCCCGTAGGTGATGTTGAGGTTGTCCCATCCGATGCTGAGCACGGTGGCGACACCGGCCGCCGCCCCCGCGAAGGTCACCAGCTGGCTGAGGTCGATGTCGCCGGCGACGGCGGAACGCGCCAGGAGGACGTGGGTGACGACCTGGGCGCCGGTGACGCTCGCCGCGCAGATGACCGGAACCCACCGGCCCTTGCGCTGCTGGTGCCAGAACCCGGCCATGGCCAGCTGCCACTCGCCGGCGAAGCGCTCGAGCACCCAGGAGCCGAGCCCGAACACGCGCAGCTCCTTGCCGGCGGCGGTCCCGAGCGCCAGGTCACGGAAGTACGACGACCGCCGGAACCGTCGGGTGTTACCGCGCAGCGCGCCGACCGTGGTGCGGAGTTGGCCGACGAGCACCCAGGTGACCACCGCGTAGACGCCGAGCAGCCCGGCGGCCAGCCACCACCGGTAGGCGGCCAGCACCGCCGCCGAGGCCACCCCCGCCAGGCTGCTGGCGCTCACCATCGCCATGCCGACCACCGCGTCGGAGAGCGTCGCCTGCCCGGTGCTGACGCTCTCGGCGTCACGCACCAGGTCCGCGACGTCGGGGTCCTCGAGGTGCGCCACCCCGGCGGGCACCAGGGTGGCGACCATCACCTGGGATCGCAGCCGGGCCTCGGCCCGTCGGCCGAGGGCGTCGGCCAGCTCCCGCAACGCCGGGCCGGCGACCTGCTGGAGCACGAACACCCCGACCACGACGGCCACCGCGCCCGCCAGTCGTCGGCCCGCCGGCGAGCTCCAACCATCAGTGGCGGCACCGGGGATCGATCCGACCAGCGACCCGCTGGCCACGGCGAACGCCGCCGGCAACGCGGCGAGGACCAAAACCAGGGCGACGGTCGCCGCGGTGAGGCGCGGGCTCACGGCGGGCAGCGAGCGAGCGGCGGCGAGGACCGGCGGCACCGCACGATCGGGGCGGGACCGCCCCCCTCTGGCACCCATCGTCCTTGGACAACCCCCGCCGAGCGGCCACCCCGGCGGCGTGGCGCCGGTGGTGGTGAGGTGCTGTTCCTACTCGACGGGCGGGCGATCGGCGAGCGAGTTGTCGGGTTCCGGCGGCGCCGCTCTGGTCATGGCCAGGACGTCGAGGGTGCGATCGAGGGTGGCGGGATCGACGAGGTCTCGTTCCAGGACCAGCTCGCGCACCGTGCGCCCCGAGACCGCCGCTTCCTTCACGAGCGCCGCCACCGCCTCGTAGCCGAGCAGGGGGTTGAGGGCGGTCGCCACCGCGGGGGATGCCTCGGCGTAGGCCCGGCAGCGCTCGACATCGGCCTCGATGCCGGCGACGCAGCGGTCGGCGAACAGGCGGGCGACGTTGGCGAGCAGCTCGCACGCCTCGAGGAGGTTGCGGGCCAGCACCGGCAGCATCACGTTGAGCTCGAGGTTGCCCCGGGCGCCGCCCCAGGCGACGGCGGCGTCGGCGCCGATGACCTGGGCGCACACCTGGAGCACCGCCTCGCACAGGACCGGGTTGACCTTGCCGGGCATGATCGAGCTGCCGGGCTGGAGGTCGGGAAGATGCAGCTCGGCCAGCCCGGCGCGAGGGCCCGACGACAGCCAACGGATGTCGTCGGCCACCTTGGACAGCCCGACCGCCGCCGCCCGCACCTGGCCCGACAGCTCGACGAGGTCGTCGCGGGCGCCCTGGGCGGCGAAGTGGTCGGTGGCCTCGGTGAGGGGCAGGCCGGTCCGCTCGGCCAGCCGGCGGATCGTGCCGGCGGCGAAGCCGGGTGGGCAGTTGATCCCCGTGCCCACCGCAGTGCCGCCGAGGGGCAGCGACCCGGCGCGGGGCAGGGAGGCGGTGAGGCGCTCGGCGGCCCGCTCCATCTGCGACGCCCACCCGCCGAGCTCCTGGCCGAGGGTCACCGGGGTGGCGTCCATCAGGTGGGTCCGCCCGGACTTCACCACGTCGGCCAGCGCCGCCGAGCGCTCGCGCAGCGCAGCGGCGAGGTGGTCGAGAGCAGGCACGACGTCCTCGGCCACCGCCCCGACGGCGGCGACGTGGATGGCCGACGGGAAGACGTCGTTGGACGACTGGCCCAGGTTCACGTGGTCGTTGGGGTGCACGGCCAAGCCGGATCGCTCGGCGGCGAGGGTGGCGATGACCTCGTTGGCGTTCATGTTCGAGCTGGTGCCAGAACCGGTCTGGAACACGTCGACCGGGAACTCCGCGTCCCACCGGCCGTCGGCGACCTCGTCGGCGGCGGCGGCGATGGCGGCGGCGACCGCGACGGCGAGCGTGCCCAGCTCACCGTTGGTGCGGGCGGCCTCGGCCTTGACCGCGCCCAGGGCGCGCACCAGGCGGGGGTGGATCGGGCGTCCCGAGATGGGGAAGTTCTCGACCGCCCGCTGGGTCTGCGCCTGCCACTTGGCCGCGGCCGGCACCGCCACCTCGCCCATCGAGTCGTGCTCGATCCGCGTCGCGGGGTCGGGGTCGGGCGCGTCGCGAGCCATCGGAGGACCGTACCGGCCGCCACGACTTCCACGAGGACGGGACCCGTCGGCAGACTCCCGGGGTGACCACCTCCGCCGCCCGGGGCGCCCGCCTCGCTCGCCGCCTCGGCGCTCCCGGCGACCGTCGGCGCCGGCACCGCCGGGTGGCGGTCGGCGCCGTCGGCCTGCTGGTGGCGGCCGGCGGACTGGTGCTGGTCGGGGGCCGCACCGACCCGTCGTTTCGCGAGGAGGCCACCGCCGTCTGTGACGAGAGCTTCGAATCCATCGGCGACGCCCAGACCGCGCTCCTGCCGGCCGGCACCGAGGCGGGGCCCGACGCCCAGGCCGAGTTCGTGGCCGGGGCGTACGTCGACCTGCTCCGCGAGCGCCTCGTCGCGCTCCGGGCCCTCGACGCCCCGGCCGACGAGGCCGCCGACTACACCGCGCTGCTGGACGCCTACGCAATCGTCGTCGACGGGATCGAGGCGGACCCCACGGCGGTGGTCGAGGCCGGCACCGAGGGCGTCGACCCCTTCGCCGAGGTCGACGCCGGCCTCGACCGGTTCGGCCTGGTGGCCTGCGGCTCCCGTCG
>JBBJOU010000163.1:0-5447 GCA_037724305.1 Acidimicrobiales bacterium | reverse complement strand
GCAGGATGACGCACCGTGATCGGCAGTTCATGATCGGCAGTTCATGATCGACAAGGAGACGCTGGCGCGGGTGGTCGAGTTCCACGGGCACATGTGCCCCGGGCTGGCCATGGGCGTCCGGGCCGCAGAGGTGGCTCTGGCCGAGATCGGTCCCCACTCGGCCGACGAGGAGGTGGTGGCGATCGTCGAGACCGACATGTGCGGCGTCGACGCGGTGCAGTTCCTCACGGGGTGCACGTTCGGCAAGGGCAACTTCATCCACCACGACCACGGCAAGAACGCCTACACGTTCATCCGCCGCTCCGACGGCAAGGCCGTGCGACTCAGCCCCCGGCCCCGTAGCTTCGGCGCTCCCGACACCGACCCCGAGCGGGCCGCCCTCATGGCATCGGTGCGCTCCGGCACGGCCGGCCCCGAGGAGCGTGAGCGGTTCTGGGCGGTCCAGCAGGAGCGGTCCACCGCCCTGCTCGAGGTGCCCATCGAGGAGCTCTACGACGTGCGCGAGGTCGACGTGGCCATGCCCGCCATGGCCCGGGTGATGGCCTCGGTCGACTGCGCCGTGTGCGGCGAGCCCACCATGGAGACCCGGATCCGCCGCCTCGACGGCGACGAGCTGTGCGGGCCGTGCTTCGACGCCCGCCTCGCCGGTCGCTCCCCCGTCGCCCCACCCACCCGCCGGCCCGGCGCCTGAGCGGTCGGGCTGGCTCCGGTGGACACCCACGGGAGCCCCTGGCCGGAGCTGGCCTTCCTCGTACCGCCGGACGAGGTGCAGGACTGGCGGATGGTCCTGCTCCTCGACGCCGCCGTCGACAACGGGCTGCTCGACGCCCTGCCCGGCTCTGCGGAGGGCTTGGCCGCGGAGCTCGGTCTCGACCCCCACGCCACCGGGGTCGTGCTCGACGGCCTCGCCCTGTGGGACATCGTGGTGGTCGACGACGACGGCGGGTACGCCCCCGGACCGGCGGCACCGGACGCCGAGGCCACCGCCGTGCTGCGCCACCACGCCCGGGCCATACGAGGGTGGAGCACCATCGACGAGCGCGTCCGGGGCGTGGCCCCCGACCCGAACCGCATGACCCCCGGCGGCGTGGAGATCATGCTCGACGCCCTCGCGGTGATGGGCCGGGCGTCGGCTCCCGACGCCGTGCACGCCTGCCTGGCCCAGGCCCCCGACGCCGCCAGCGTCCTCGACCTGGGCGGGGGGCATGGCCAGTTCGCCGCCGAGTTCGCCCGGCGCGGGCTGCGGACGGTCATGCAGGACCGCCCTGCCGTGGTCGACCTGGCCCGCAGCAAGGGCTGGTTGGACGGCACCGGCGTCGAGCTGTTCGGCGGCGACTTCTTCGACACGTTGCCCGACGAGCGCTTCGACATCGTCTTCTGCGCCGGGGTCGTCTACACGATGGACGGCGAGCGCGTCGTGCGGCTGCTGCGCCAGGTGCGCCCGCTCATCGCTCCCGGCGGCCACCTCGCCGTGCACACCTTCCTGCGCGGAACCGACGAGCTGGCCACCCTCTTCTCGGCCCAGATGCTGGGCAACGTCGCCGGCGGGCAGAGCCACGGCGAGGACGACCTCCGCCGCTGGTTCGACGAGGCCGGCTACCGCAACGTGTCGACCCGACCGCTCGACCGCCGCCCCGAGTGGATGCTCTTCGCCGAACCCTCGACCACAACCGGAGGACACCCATGATGCACCGACGGCACTTCCTGATCAGCGGGATGAGCTTGGCCAGCGCGCTTGCGGTGGGCGCCTGCGGGACCGACGAGGACGAGCCGGTCACCGGTCCACCGGGCACCGACGGCGGCCCCACCGACGCCGGAGGCGCCGACGACGAGGAAGCTGCCCCTCGCGTCGAGGTGCTACGGCTCTCCGGCAGCGACTCCGGGTTCCCGTCGCCGTTCGCCTACATGCGCGGCCCCGGCTTCATCAGGGCCTCGCTGATCTACGACACGTTGGTGTGGAAGGACGCGACCGGGGAGATCCTGCCGTGGCTGGCCGAGAGCTTCGAGGAGTCCGCCGACGGCCTCACCCACACCTTCACCCTCCGCCCCGACATCCTGTGGCACGACGGCGAGCCCCTCACCGCCCAGGACGTGGCCTTCACCTTCCAGTACTTCGGCGAGCAGACGATCTCGCCCCAGGTCATCATGCAGCCGCTGCCCGGCATCGAGGAGGTGGTGGCCGTCGACGACCTCACTGTCGAGTTCCGCCTGGCCACCCCCCTCGCCGCGTTCTACGGCCTCGGCGGGGCGGGGTCGATCCTGATCGTGCCCGAGCACATCTGGTCGGCCGTCCCCGAGGCCGCCACGGCCACGGACCCGGCAGTGCTGGTCGGCTCCGGGCCCTACCGGTTGGAGTCCTACGCCCAGGGCGAGGGCTCCTACGTCTACACCGCCAACGACGACTACTTCCTGGGGGCACCGTTCGTGAGCCGGCTGGAGTTCAGCGACGTCGACGACGCGCTGGCCGGGGTGAGCGTCGGTGAGCTCGACTTCGCGTCGGCGAGCGGCGTCCTGCCCGCCGTGCTCGAGTCCTTCGAGGCCAACCCCGAGCTCACCGTGCTCGAGGGACCGCCGGGGAACTCGGGCAGCGGGCTCTTCTGGAACATCGCCCGGGGTGGCGCCCTGGCCGACGTGGTGTTCCGCCAGGCGTGCGCCCGGGCCATCGACCGCGACGACCTGGTCGAGCGCCTGCACGGCGGCAACGCCCAACCCGGCAACCCGGGCTGGATCCCGCCGGGCAACCCCTTCCACGTCGACGTCGAGCAGTACGCCTTCGACCCGGAGGCGGCCGAGGCGATGCTCGACGGCGCCGGCTACGTCCGCGAGGGCGACGGCGTCCGCCAGGGCCCCGACGGCGCGCCCCTGGCCTTCACTCTGTCGGTGACGAGCCCGGTCACCCCCGTCGTCGAACTGGTGGTCGGCGCCCTCGGCGCCATCGGGGTCCAGCTCACCCCTCAGGCCCTCGACCCCCCCAGCTTCAACCAGCTCGTCATCGGCGGCGAGTCCGAGATGTCGATCATCGGCTTCGGGGGCATGAACACCGACCACGCCGCGTCGTACCTGTTCCAGGTGTACTCGTCCACCACCCGGACCACCCAGCACGCCCAGGGCTACGTGAACCCCGAGGTCGACGAGCTCACCGCGCTGCAGGACACCCAAACCGACGTCGACGAGCGGATGGAGACGGTGGCCGAGATCCAGGAGCTCATCGCCGATGACCTGCCCCTCCTGCCCCTCGTCTACCCCGACAGCTTCGGCGTCTTCAACCCGAGCACCTTCGACCAGTGGTACTTCACCGTGGGCGGCGTGGGGGGCACGGTCCCCACCATCGAGAACAAGCAGGTGTTCATCACCGGGCGCCAGACCGGCATCGAGATCCGACCCAACGAGTGAAGGAAACCCCGTGGCCGCGGTTGGCCTTCCTCAACGCACCGGGCGAGGTGGCGGACTGGCGGATGATCCTCCTGTTCGACGCCGCTGCGGGCAACGGGCTGCTCGACGCGTTGCCGGGGACGGCGGAGGCTGTCGCCGCTGACCTCGGCCTCGCCGCCCACGCCGTCAGGGTGGTGCTCGACGGCCTGGCGCTGTGGGACATCGTCACGGTCGACGACGACGGCGGGTACACCCTCGGCCCGGCGGCACCGGACGCCGAGGCCACCGCCATCCTGCGCCACCACGCCGGCAGCATCCGGCGCTGGGCTGCTGTCCCCGATCGCCTCCGAGGCGTGCTGCCCGACCCGACGCCCGCGAACCCGGGCGGGGCGTCGATCATGCTCGACGCCATGGCAGTGCGGGGCCGAGAATCGGCCCCGGGAGCCGTCGACGCCTGCCTGGCCGTGGCCCCGGAGGCAGCCAGCGTGCTCGACCTGGGAGGCGGCCACGGCCAGTTCGCCGCCGAGTTCGCCCGGCGGGGGCTGCGGGCGGTCATGCAGGATCAGCCCGCGGTGATCGAGCTGGCGCAGCGCAAGGACTGGCTGGACGGCACCGACGTCGAGCTGTTCGCCGGCGACTTCTTCGCATCGGCCCCGGACGAGACGTTCGACATCGTCTTCTGTGCCGGGGTCGTCTACTTCATGGACGGCGAGCGCCTCGTGCGCCTGTTCCGTCGGGTGCGCCCGCTGCTGGCACCCGGCGGCCGCCTCGCCGTGCACACCTTCCTGCGCGGCACCGACGAGCTGGCCACACTCTTCCTCGGCCAGATGCTGAGCGTGGCGACCGGTGGGCCCCACCGTGAGGATGACTTCCGGGCCTGGTTCGACGAGGCCGGCTATGCCGTCGAGGCCGTCCAGCGACTCGACCGACGGCCGGAGTGGCTCCTCGTCGCCACCGCCACCACCACCTGATCGGCCCGTGAGCCGCCCGACCGGACTGCGCCAGCACGGGCCGTCGGCACCGTCCGCGCCGCCGCCGGGGGGCGAGTTGGACGAGATCGATGAGCTGACCCTCGCCAGCGCCGGCGACGGCGAGGCGACGGTGGCCGCCTCGGCGCGCCGCTCGACCCGCACCCTTGCGCTCACCTACGTGGTGACCGTGTTCGTCCTGATCACCCTCAACTTCTTCCTCCCTCGCGCCCTGCCCGGCGACCCCATCGACTCGTTGATCAACCCGGGGGGGCCGAGCTACGTGTCGAACGCCGAGATCCGGGCCGAGCTGGAGGAGTACTACGGCCTCGACCGCCCCGTCGGGGAGCAGTACGTCGACTACCTCGGCGACCTTGCCCGGGGGGACCTCGGGGTGTCGATCCGCTACAACGTCGGCATCGGCGAGCTGGTGCAGGAGCGCCTGCCGTGGACGATCCTGCTCATCACGAGCTCGATGCTGCTCGCGGCAGTGGTGGGTTGGTCCGCCGGCGTCCACTCGGGATGGCGGCGGGGGCGCCCGGTGGACAGCGGGTTGCTCGGCGTCTTCACGGCGCTGCGCAGCTTCCCGGTGTTCTTCCTGGGCTCGATCGCCCTGTTCGTCTTGGCCGTCAAGTTCGACCTGCTGCCGCTGTCGGGCGCCCGCACCCTCTACGCGCCGGACATGGGGGCGCTGGAGCGCGCCGGCGACATCGCCTACCACCTCGCACTCCCGGCGGCGGTGCTGGCCACCCAGTTCGCCGGCGGGCAGTACATGACCATGCGCGCCGGCATCGTGGGCGAGCTGGGCGCCGACTACCTCGTCGGTGCCCGGGCCAAAGGGCTGCGGGAACGGCGCCTGAAGTACCGCTACGCCGGGCGCAACGCCCTGTTGCCGGTGGTGACGGTGACCGCCCTGCAGCTCGGCGGCTTCCTCACCAGCGCCGTCCTGGTCGAAACCGTCTTCTCGTACCCGGGGATGGGCCGGCTGGTCTTCGACGCCATCTCGTTCCGCGACTACCCGGCGCTGCAGGGGTGCTTCCTGGTCCTGAGCCTGTTCGTCGTCACCCTCAACTTCCTCATGGAGCTGCTGTACCACCGCCTCGACCC
>JBBJOU010000162.1:0-5478 GCA_037724305.1 Acidimicrobiales bacterium | reverse complement strand
GGGCCGGCGGCGGGGGTGAGGAGCTTCGTGCCGCGCTCGCTCTGGAACGCCTCTCGGAAGGTGACCTCGGTGTCCGGGTCGTCTCGCGACGTCACGCCCCAGAAGTCGTACTGCACGCGATCGGCGGTGACGTCGAGGACGCCGTAGCCGTGGAAGACGCCGTCGAGGTAGCGCACCCACGGGTTGCCGGCCTGCACGCCGGTGGTGAGGAGCCGGGCGGTGTCGGCGCTGCCGAAGCGCTCGGCGAAGCCGTCGGAGGTGATCGAGGGGCAGACGAACTCGACGCCGGCCGAGCCGGTGCCGAGCTCCCGGTCGACGGTGTAGGTGGCGGCGTCGCGCGGGATCTCGTTGGCCCACGACGAGTGGATGTCACCGGTGAGCACCACCACGTCGTCGACACCAGTGAAGGTCTCGACCAGCGCCCGTTGCGCCACCTGGTAGCCGTCCCACTGGTCGCCGTTGACGATCACCGGCGCGGAGAGGGCGGGCAGGTCGTCGAGGCCCAGCGAGCCCAGCAAGGGGCCGGCGGCGGCGGCGAGGGCGGGGGTGAGCAGCACCGGGGCGAACACCACCTGGTTGCCCACCACCTTCCAGGCGGCGCCCGAGCCCGACATGGCGTCGCGGAGCCAGGCCAGCTGCTCGTCGCCGAGGAAAGGGCGGTCGGCGTCGTCGATGACGGGGTCGGCGACCTCGCCGGAGAGCACGCCGCCGGCGGGCTCGTCGCGGTACTGGCGGCCGTCGATCATGAACAGCTCGACGAGGTCGCCGAAGGTGAAGCGGCGGTAGAGCCGGGTGGGGTCGCCGTCCGGGTCGGGGCGCCGGATCGGGAGCCACTCGAAGTAGGCCTGGTAGGCCGCGAGCCGGCGGGTGTCGAAGTCGCCCTCGGTACCGGGCTGGTGGTTCTGCGCCCCCTCCCGCCAGGCGCCGTTGGCGACTTCGTGGTCGTCCCAGACGCAGATGATCGGGTGCGCCGTGGTGAGGGCCCGCAGGTCGGCGTCAACCCGGTAGTTGGCGTGGCGGCGCCGGTAGTCCTCGAGGGTCACGATCTCGCCGGGAGGGTCGTGGCGGCGGCCGGCCGTTGCGAGGGCCGCCTCGGTGGGCCCGGCTGCGTACTCGTAGAGGTAGTCGCCGAGGTGCAGCACGGCGTCGAGGTCGTCGCGGCCGGCCAGGTGGCGGTAACTGGTGAAGAAGCCCTCCTCCAGGTTCGAGCACGACACCACCCCGAAGCGCACGGCATCGATGGCACCGCCGGCCGCGGGGGCGGTGCGCAGGCGGCCGACGTCGGAAACGGCTTCCGGGCCGAGGTCGGGGGCCGAGAAGCGGTACCAGTAGGTCGTGAACGGTGCCAGCCCGTCGACGTCGACGTGGACGGTGTGGTCGCTGGCCGTGTCGGTGGTGACGGTGCCCGTGCCCACGACGCGGGTCATCGCCTCGTCGGCGGCCAGGTCGTAGCGGACCTCGGTGGGGGCGCCGGCGCCGGAGCCGGGGGTGGCGTCAGGCGCCGGCGTGAGCCGGGTCCAGATGATCACCCGGTCGGGGAGGGGATCGCCGGACGCCACACCGTGGGCGAAGGGACCGGCGGCGAGCTGGGCTGCCGCCGGGCGGCTCCGGACCCCCGTCGCAGTGGCGGCCGCCGTGCCCAGGGCCAGGTGGAGGAACGTCCGCCGGTGCACGGGCGGCAACCTAGGCGGGGGCGGCCGTAGCGTGGGCGCATGACCGAGCCCAACCCCCGGGACGTCGTGTCGACGACGGTGACCACCATCACCCCGCAGGCGGTGCGGCCCCGGATCGACACCGTCGACCCGCGGACGATGGCCGTGACCGGCTCGGTCCCCGATCAGGGGGCCGCGGAGGTCGTCGCCGCCATCGGCCGCGCCCGAGCAGCGGCGGCGGGGTGGTCGACGCTCGCCTACCGGGAGCGGGCCGCCCACCTGGTGCGGGTGCGCGACGTGCTGCTCGACCGGGCCGACGACCTGGTCGCCACCATCTGCGCCGAGACCGGCAAGCTCGAGGCGGAGGCGGTCACCACCGAGGTGATGGCGGTGTGCGAGCTGATCGGGTACTACGCCCGCCACGGCGAGGCCTCGTTGCGCCCGGAGAAGGTGCCGGTCGGGACCCTGGCCCACAAGCGGGCGTTCAAGGTGTGGGAGCCCTACGGCGTGGTCGGCGTGATCAGCCCGTGGAACTACCCGTTCTCCTTGTCCATGACGCCGCTGCTCACCGCCCTCTTCGCCGGGAACACCGTCGTCCTGAAGCCCTCCGAGGTGACCCCGCTCGTCGGCCTGGCGGCGGGTGCGCTGTTCGCCGACGCCGGCGCCCACCCCGACATCGTCCAGGTGGTCACCGGCGGTGGCGCCACCGGCGAGGCGCTCGTGCGGGGCGGGGTCGACAAGGTCACGTTCACCGGTTCGGTCGCCACCGGGCGCCGGGTCATGGCCGCCGCCGCCGACACCCTCACCCCGGTGGTGCTCGAGCTCGGCGGGAAGGACCCGATGGTGGTGTGCGCCGATGCCGACCTCGACCGGGCGGCCAGGGGCGCGGTGTGGGGTGCCTTCCAGAACGCCGGCCAGACCTGCATCTCGGTCGAACGGGTCTACGTGGCCGCCGCCGTGCACGACACCTTCGTCGAGAAGGTGCTCGGCCTCACCGCCGCCATCCGCCAGGGGACCGGCCCCGGTCACGACATCGGTTCCATGACCTTCCCGCCACAGCTCGAGGTGGTCGAGTCCCACCTCGCCGACGCCGTGGCCCGAGGGGCGCGCGTGCGTGCCGGCGGGACACGGGTGGCCGGGCGGGACGGCCTGTGGTTCGCGCCGACGGTGGTGACCGGCTGCGACCACACCATGGCGTTGCTGCGCGACGAGACGTTCGGCCCGGTGCTGCCCATCGTGGCGGTGGCCGACGAGGCCGAGGCGGTTCGGCTCGCCAACGACAGCGAGTACGGGCTCAACAGCTCGGTGTGGACCCGCGACCTCGGCCACGGCACCCGCCTCGCCGCCCGCCTCGTTGCGGGCAACGTGTGCGTCAACGACGTGTTGGTGAGCTACGCCGTGCCGGCCCTTCCCTTCGGGGGCGTGAAGTCATCGGGCATCGGGCGGGTCCACGGCCCGGAGGGTCTGCGGGAGATGAGCCAGGTGAAGTCGGTGCTGGTCGACCGCTTCGGGTGGGGGCGCGAGGCGTGGTGGTTCCCGGTCCCCGGCGCCCTCGCCGGAGTCGGTGTGCGCTACCTGCGTGTCCGCTACCGCACCGGCGCCCGGTCGAAGCTGCGGGGCCTGCTCGGTCGTGGCGGGCGCTGAGCACTGCTCGACGCAGGGTTCGGCGGGGCCGCCGCAGCGCCCGGGGGGAGTGGCGCCGCAGCGGCCGCACGCCGCACGAGTGAACGACACCGCCGCGTGCATCCACTGCTGGGGTGCACCGTAGGGGGCGTGCGTTTCGGCGCCGTGTCCTCGCCGTGAACCCCATGGGATCAGGCGGCGACCGCTGGGGGACGCGTCCCCGGGACGCCGTCGCCGCTCGGCTTCGCGGGCTCAGGCGGCGAAGTCGTCGCGGTAGGCACCCGGGCCGGTGAACATCCGGCGGTGCCAGCGGCGCGGCGTGAGCGCGAGCGCGCGCGGGTAGTCCTCGAACAACCAGCGGGCGAAGTTGCGCCTCGTCCACGGGGTGAGCCCGGCCAGGCGGATCGCCGTCGCCGCCCCCGCCCGGTGACCGAGGATGGTCGTCAACACCGCCGACATGCGGTGGTCGGCGGCAAGGGCGGCCAGCACGTCCGCCTCGTAGCGGTCGGTGACGGCGGCGGCGTCGGCCGGCACCGGCCCGTCGCCCAGCGCCCGGGCGGCGAGGGCGCCGGTCAGCAGCGCCTGGCCGATGCCCTCGCCGGTGGCGGGGTCGGTGGCGGCGGCGGCGTCGCCGACGAAGAGCACCCGACCGGCCGTGAGCGCGAGGCCGGTGACGCGGGCGGGTATGGGCCAGGCGCGGTGGTTGCCCTCGACCGTGGCGTCGGCACCGAGCACCGCGGCCACATGGGGCCGGGCCAGGAGGTGGCGCCAGGTCGCGGCCATGTCCTGGACCCGGTCGTCGGGCCCGACGCCCCCGCCGCGGCGCTGGATGCCGAAGCCGACGTTGACCACGCCGCCCGGCAACGGGAACGACCAGGCGTAGCCGGGCAGGAGGTCGGGCTCGAACCACACCCACAACCGCCGCGATGCCGGGGTGGTGGCCCGGACGTACTGGCGGAAGGCGTGCCACTCGCCCCGGTAGCCGGGCACGGCGGCGCCGACCGCCTTGCGCACCGGCGACCACATCCCGTCGGCGGCGACCACGTAGCGGGCGCGCAGCTCGCGGCCGCCGTCGACCGTCAGGCCGACCTGGTCAGGGCCGGGGGTGACGCCGGTGCAGGCGGCGCCCTCGTGGACCTCGACGCCGACGGCCCGGGCCCGGTCGAGGAGCGCGGCGTCGAGGTCGACGCGGCCGGCGACGGCGGCGTAGCGCCCCTGGCCGCGGGGGAGCGACACGGTGACGGTGCGCCCCGACGGCGAGCGCAGCACGACGTCGTCGATCGGTTGCCAGCTCCGGACCGCCCCCGGGTCGAGACCGAGGGCCTCGAGGTGGCGAAGGGCGCCGGTGGTGAGGCCGTCGCCGCAGCACTTGTCGCGGGGAAAGCGGGCCTTGTCGACGAGGACGACCCGCCGGCCGGCGCGGGCGGCGGTGATGGCGGCGGCGCTACCGGCCGGACCGCCGCCCACGACCCCGAGGTCGACCACGTCCGTCGGGAGAGGACCGGTCACGGTGGAGAGCCTGCCCGAGCGCCACCCGCCCGGCCAACCGACGGGGGCGAACGCGCGCCTGTCGGGCGCCGCCGCAGCGTCGTGACCGTCTCGCGGCTGTGAGCATCGTCAGTCGTGGGGTGACCGCGCCGGCCCGGTCGGTTCCGGGCGCGCTGCCCTCGCAACCGCGCCCCAGGCCGTGCCGGCCGACGGATGGCGCGCCGCCATGTCGGCGACGTCGCCGGCGGGCAGCAGGCCGACGGCGGGCCAGTCGAGCTCGGGGGCGAGGGCGGCCAGGCGTCGCGGGGCCCGCGCCGGGGCGTCCTCGCCGGACTCGAAGCGACGCACCACGGCGGGGTGGACCCCCAGGACCCGCGCAAAGGCGGCGCCGTCGAGCAGCAGGCGACCCCGCGCCACCACGACGGCGGCGGCGAAGTCGGCCCAGGGCGCTGCCCGGCCGGCGAGACGGGTGGCGACGAGGCGGTGGACGGCGTCAGCGGGCTCGGCGTTCATGCCGCCGTCGCCGCCCGGCGGGCGTCGGTCGGGCCCAGGAGCGCCATCCCGGCGAGGGGCGCCCACCGACGGTCGTCACCCACCGCCGAGCGCAGCCGGGCCCGGCCGCGACTCACCGCCTTGCGCACCGCGCTCGGCGACATGGCGAGGGCCGTCCCGACCGTCGACGCCGGCGACGGGTCGCCGGCGTCCTGCTGGAGGG
>JBBJOU010000161.1:0-5498 GCA_037724305.1 Acidimicrobiales bacterium | reverse complement strand
GCCCACCGGGGCCCCCTCCTCCGGTGGGTTGGTCTCAGCTGGCGGAGGCCCCTCAGAGGCGGAGGTGGGCGCGGGCGGCGCCGACGACGTGGAGGCTGCCGGTGACGAGGACGGCGTCCTCCTCGCCGGCGCGCGAGATGGCGCGGTCGACGGCGCGGCCGACGTCGGGGACCACCTCGGCGGGCACGCCGAGCGAGGCCGCCGCCCGGGCGACCTCCTCGGCGGGCACGGCCCGGGGTGACGGCGGGGCGCACGCCACCACGAGGTGGGCCTGGCCGGCGTCGAGGGCGTCGAGCAGGGCGGTGACGTCGCGGGGCGCGAGGGCGCCGACGACGAGGATGGTCTCGCCGGTGACGTCGAAGTCGTCGGCCAGGGTCTGGGCGGCGACGGCGGCGCCGGCGGCGTTGTGGGCGCCGTCGAGGACCAGCAGCGGGTTGCGTCGCACCACCTCGAAGCGCCCGGGGACGGTGACCTTGGCCAGCGCGTCGCGCACGACGTCCTCTCCCAGCGCCCGCCCGAAGAAGGCCTCGGCGGCGGCGAGGGCCACTGCCGCGTTGTCGCCCTGGTGGGCGCCGTTGATGGGGAGGAACACCTCGTCGAGCGTCCCGTGGGGGGTGCGCAGATCGATCAGGCGGCCGCCGACGGCGAGGAGGTTCTCGTCGCAGGCGAACTCGACGTCGCGCTCCCACAGGGCATCGGCCTCGACGGCACGGGCGGCGTCGACGAACACCGGGCGCAACTCGGGGTCGGTCTCGCCCAGCACCAGGGTGGCGCCGGCCTTGATGATGCCCGCCTTCTCCGCGGCCACCGCCACCCGCCACCCCTCGCGGAAGTCGGTGTGGTCGGGCCCGACGTTGATGACCACCGCCACCTGGCCGTCGGCCACGTTGGTGGCGTCCCAGCGCCCGAGCATCCCCACCTCGATCACGGCCACGTCGGCGACGTCGGCGAACCACCGGAAGGCGGCGGCGGTCACCAGTTCGAACCACGACAACTCGGCCCCGGCGAGCGGGGCCAGCCCGGCCAGGTCGGTGAGCAGGATGGCGAGGTCGTCGTCGCCGATGGGCTCGCCGTTGCGGGCGATCCGCTCGCGGACGTGGCCCAGGTGGGGACTGGTGTAGGTGCCGACGGTCAGGCCGGTCTCGGCCAGCAGGGCGCTGATCATCCGGCACGTCGAGCCCTTGCCGTTGGTGCCGGTGACGTGGATGACGGGGTAGGCGTGCTGGGGTTCGTCGAGCACGGCGGTGAGGGCGCGCATCCGGTCGAGCGACAGCCCGCCTGTGCTCCCGGCGCGAGGCGGCGGCGCCGTCTCGTGGTTGACGTGCTGGTCGAGCCAGGCGATGGCGGCGGGCAGGTCCACGAGGGCCGGGAGCGTACCCGGTCGGGACTGGCGGCCCGGGCCCGCCTAGCCGGTGAGCGTCCAGTCCTCGACGTTCCAGAACGGCCCGTCGATGAAGCCGTTGGCGAACACCTCCTCGACTTGGTCGCCGACGAGGACCGCCGTTCCCACACCGTAGAGCGGGAGGTTCGGGAGGTCGGCCCACAGGATCGCGTCCAGCTCGTTGAGCATGTCGCCGCGCGTGGCGCGATCGAGTTGGGCGTCGATGGCAGCGAGGGCGGCATCGGCTGCCGGCGAGCTGTAGCCGCCGGCGTTGTTGCGGCCGTCGGTGCCGAAGACGTCGGCGAAGCCGGTGGATCCCCCCGCGGTGGCGGTGAAAGCGAACAGGGCGATGTCGAAGTCCGGGAGCGTGCCGTCGGGGGGTAGGTCCAAGGTGAAGAACTCGACGGTGCCGAGCGCGGTCGGCAGCACCTCGATCCCTGCGGCGCCGAGGGACACGGTGAGAAGTTCCAGCGCCCGCTGGCGCCGGGGGCTGTCGGTCGAAGCCAGCCGGAACGACAGGCGCTGACCGTCCCGGGCGTAGATGCCGTCGGCGCCGAGCACGAAACCCGCCGCCTCGAGCGTGGTCCGGGCCAGGCCCGTGTCGGACGCATCGGGCCCCTGCGCGACGTAGTCGGGCCGGCCGGGAGTCGAGACCCGGCTGTCGACCCGGCCGGCGACGAGGGGTTCGACCTCGGCCACCGCCTCGGCCAAGACGTCGCGGTCGACGGCGGCAGCGATGGCCTGGCGCACGGCCGGCTCGGCGAGGAGGGGGTTGGCCAGGTTGAACGTCAGTTGCTCGTAGCTCTCGGCCACGGTGAACTCGAGCTCGGTGGCGTCGACCTCGGCTCCGGTGGCCCCGTCCACCACGGCGACGTCGAGCTCGCCCGCCTGGAAGGCGGTCGCCTCGGCCCCGAACGTGTCGAACCGCACCTCGATGGCGTCGAGGGCAGGCCCGAAACCGGCGACGTCGGGGTTGGCCACCAGCGTGACCGACTCCCCCGGGACATACGACTCGATGACGAAGGGCCCGGCGGTGACGGTGTCGGCGTCGACGGTGCGGAGGCCCTCGTTGAACCCGGCGCCGTCGCGGAGCGCATGAGCGGGGAGCAGCGGGGAGAACAGGAGATCCCAGTCAGCGTAAGGCTGGGAGAGCTCGACCTCGACCACGTTGTCGCCGGCCTCCCTGATCGCGGCGATGTCCGCCCAGCCGTCGGTGGACAAGGGTGTGGCCACCGGGTCGTCGCCGCTTTGCATGCGCGCCGTGTAGTCGAAGTCGTCGACGGTGATCGGCACGCCGTCGCTCCATTCGGCACCGGGCAGGATCTCGTAACGCACGAGCTGGGGATCGGCCTGGACCAGTTCGCCCTGGATCGCCCCGAGGTCGGGCAGCACCGTGCCGTCGGGTGCCACCCGGAAGGCGGCCGGAAAGATCGCCGCCGCCAGCGTGGCGCTTCCTGTCGTGGCCTCGACGTGGGCCGGGTTCCAGTTGATCGGCTCGTCGATGCCACCGAGCACCAAGGTCCCACCCTCAGCGGGCACCACCTCGGTGGTGGCGGTGGTGGTGGGGGCCTCGGTCGTGGTCGGCTCGTCGTCGTCCTCACCGTCGTCCTCGGTGGTCTCGGGCCCGGCCTCCTCGTCGCCGTCGTCGCCGGTGAAGGCGACCACCCCGATCACCAGGGCGAGGAGCGTCACGACGGCGGCGATGACCAGCAGCGGGCCGCGCCGGGCGCCACCGGGGCCACCGACGGGAGGCACGGCGGGCGGGAGGAACGGCGGGATCGATCCCGGTTCGGGCGACGGCCCCACCGGGTAGACGGGCGTCGGCGCCACCATTCCCGGCGCCGCGGCCGGCGTCGCGTCTGCGCTGCGCAGGTGGGCCCGGCCGACGAGTGCGGCGCCCAGGGCGACGGCGCCGTCGGGAACGGGCTCGACCCGGAAGGCCGCGCCGCCGGCGACGAGGGCTCCGATGAACGGCTGGGCCACCTCGGGCCCACCAAGCACGAACACCGCGTCCACGGTGGCGGGTGTGCGCCCGGCCGCGGCGGCGGCGGCGGCGAGCCCGCCGAGATCGACGCCGAGCGGCCCGCTCGCCGGACCCGCGGCGACCGGGCCACCCGCGGGGCGGAACCAGCCGCCGTCGCGACGCAGGACCACGGCCTCGCCGCCCGTCCCGCCAAGGTCAACGACGACAAGGACGGTGCCGTCGGGAGCGGGCGTCCGGGCGTCGGCCCATGCCGCCGTCGCCTCCGCCCGCGTGACGGTATGGGCGCCGACGCCGGCGGCGGTCGACGCCCGGCGCACCTCCTCGACGACCGTCGGCGGAGTGGCGACGTTGTGGGTGAGCACCACCACATCGGGCGCCATCCCCTGCGAGGTGACCACCGGCGTGAGCAGAGCCACCAACCAGGCGCCGACGTCACCACCGTCGAAGGGCCCGGGACCGGGCGGGTGACCGGTAGCGGCGAGCGCCGGGTCCCCGTCGACGCCGACACCGGCCACCGTCGCCGTGGCGCTCGCGGGATCGATGCCCACGGCGTAGCGCGACCCATTCCCCACTTGACGGAGAGGGTAGCGGCGCAGGCGACGACCAGCCAGGCGACGACCGGTCGGACGTGCGGCGCTAGGAGGCCCGGCGCTCGGCGATGCGGTCGCGTGCCACGTCAGCGGCGACCATGGCCCGCTCGCGCGCCGCCACGGCGGCCCGGTCCAGGGAGGGACGGGCGTGCTCGGCCCACTCCCCCGCCCGCTCGCGGGTCACCACGGCGGCGTGCTCCAGGGCGGGCCGGGCGGCGATATAAGCGTCCGACGCCCGCTCGCGTGCCACGACGGCGGCCCGGTCGAGGGCGGGGCGGGCCGTCTCGGCCCATTCCCCGGCCCGCTCGCGTGCAACCCCGCTGGCGCGGTCCAGGGCCGGACGGGCCGTCTCGGCCCACTCCCCGGCCCGCTCGCGGGCGAGGGCGGCGGCGGCGCCCAGGGCGGGGAGGCGGGAGGCGGCGGCCGCCGCCCGGGCGGCGCGGCGGTCGAGCAGGAACCCGACACCGGCGCCGGCGAGGGCGCCCTCGGCGATGGCCTTCAGTGCCGGACCGGTCACCGACGGCGCCGCCTCCCCCTCGGCCGGCGGGGTGGCGATGGCGCGCCGGGTGCAGAACAGGCCGGCGCCGACGGCACCGCCGATGAGGGTTCCCTTGCAGGTGCGGTTCACGCCAAACGGTCTACCCGAGACACCGCACCGCGAGCCGCCGTCGTCGTCGCGAGGACGACGGTCAGCTGGCGGCCCGCCGGGGGCGCGCCTGGCGGGGCACCTCGGCCCGGGGCACGAGCGTGGGGTTGACCTTCTCGAGCACGACCGTGCGGTCGATCACGCAGCGCCCGACGTCGGTGCGGCCCGGGAGGTCGTACATGGTGTTGAGCAGCACCTCTTCGAGGATGGCCCGCAGGCCCCGGGCACCGGTGCCCCGCAGGAGCGCCTGCTCGGCCACCGCCTCGAGGGCGTCCTCGGTGAACTCGAGGTCGACATCTTCGAACTCGAAGAACTTGCGGTACTGCTTGACCAGGGCGTTCTTGGGTTCGACCAGGATCCGGATGAGAGCGTCGCGCTCGAGGTTCGACACCGCGCCGATCACCGGGAGACGACCGATGAACTCGGGGATGAGGCCGAACTTGAGGAGGTCCTCGGGGAGCACGTCGGCCAGCAGGCGACCAAGTTGCTTCTCGTCGGCCCGGCGGATGTCGGCGCCGAAGCCGACGCCCTGGCGACCGCTGCGGGACTCGATGATCTTCTCGATGCCAGCAAAGGCGCCACCGCAGATGAACAGGATGTTCGTGGTGTCGATCTGGATGAACTCCTGGTGGGGGTGCTTGCGGCCCCCCTGGGGCGGCACCGAGGCGGTGGTGCCCTCCAGGATCTTGAGCAGGGCCTGTTGCACGCCCTCGCCCGACACGTCACGGGTGATCGACGGGTTCTCGCTCTTGCGGGCGATCTTGTCGATCTCGTCGATGTAGATGATCCCGGTCTCGGCCTTCTTGACGTCGTAGTCGGCCGCCTGGATGAGCTTCAGGAGGATGTTCTCGACGTCCTCGCCGACGTAGCCCGCCTCGGTGAGGGCGGTGGCATCGG
>JBBJOU010000160.1:0-5515 GCA_037724305.1 Acidimicrobiales bacterium | reverse complement strand
CCCTTCGACAGGAACTCGCGCTCGTCGTCATCGAGGAAGAGCTCGACCTCGGCGAGGAGGTCGGGATGGGCGGCGAGCCCGGGATCCTCGGCGACCAGGTCGAAGGCGACCCGCCGGGCCCGCTCGACCACGGGACGATCCCGCAGGAGCGACGCCAGCTTGAGATCCGTGCGGCCCTTCTGGCGGGACTGCAGGATGGTGCCCTCGCCCCGTACCTCAAGATCGACCTCGGCGAGGAAGAAGCCGTCGGCACTCTCCTCCAACGCCAGCAGGCGGCGCTCGCCGTCAGCTGATGCCCCCGCACCGACCAGGTAGCACCACGAGTCCGCCGACCCTCGCCCCACCCGGCCCCGCAGCTGGTGGAGCTGGGCGATGCCGAAGCGGTCAGCGTCGAGGATCACCATGACCGTCGCGTTGGCCACGTCGACGCCGACCTCGATGACGGTGGTGGCCACCAGCACATCAACCTGTCCGCGCCGGAACGAGTCCATCGTCGCCTCCTTCTCGGCCGAGCGGACGCGACCGTGGAGCAGGCCGAGGCGGAGCCCGTGCAGCGCACCCGAGGCCAGCTCGTCGTGGGTCGCCTGGGCCGACGCCGCCTCGAGCTTGTCGGACTCCTCGATCAGCGGGCAGACGACGTAGGCCTGATGCCCGGCCTCGACCTGGGCCCGCACGTGCTCCCACACGCCGAGCTCGGCGAGAGGCAGCTCCCCCACCCGTTTGCGTTCCCACACCGTGGTGATCGGCCGGCGTCCCGCGGGGAGCCCGGCCAGGACGGTGACGTCGAGGTCGCCGTAGACGGTCATGGCCGCGGTGCGGGGGATCGGCGTGGCGGTCATGACCAGCACGTCGGGCACCGCCCCGCCGCGGCCCCGGTCACGCAGGGCGGCCCGCTGCTCGACGCCGAAGCGGTGCTGCTCGTCCACCACCACGACGCCCAGCGAGCGGTATCCGATGCCGTCGCTGATGAGGGCGTGGGTGCCGACGACGAGATCGACCGCCCCGTCGGTGAGGCCGGCCAGCAACCGCTTGCGCTCGGTGGGCGGGGTGCGGCTGGTGAGCAGCTCGACCCGCAACGGCCGGTCCTCGAAGAGCTGGCCGGCCTCGGCGCCGCCGGGAACGGTGACGCCGTCGAGCAGGCGGCGGATGCTGACGGCGTGCTGCTCGGCGAGCACCTCGGTCGGCGCCATCAGCGCCCCCTGGTGGCCGCCCTCCACCGCGGTGAGCATGGCGGTGAGGGCCACCACCGTCTTGCCCGAGCCGACGTCGCCCTGGAGGAGGCGGTGCATGGGGTGGGGGTCGGCGAGGTCGGCCTCGATCTCGGCCACGGCTTGGCGCTGGCCGTCGGTGAGCGCGAACGGGAGGGCCTCGTGGAACCGGGCGACGAGCGGGCCGCCGGTGGTGTGGGCGATGCCGGGCGAGGTGCGCTCGAGCACCTGCTTGCGCAGCACCAGCGCCAGTTGGATGCGCAGCAGCTCGTCGAAGACCAGGCGGTCGCGGGCGACGGCCTGCTCGGCGGTGGTGCCGGGGTCGTGGATGCCGCGGATCGCCGCGTCGCGGGTGATGAGGTCGAGCTCGTCGAGCACGGCCCCGGGTACGGGGTCGGCGATCCCCCGCTGTTCGCTGCGGCGCAGCGCCTCGGCCACGAAGCTGCCGAGCTCCCGGGTGCTCAGCCCGACCTTGCCGGACTGGGGGTAGATCGGCACCACCCGTCCCGTGGCCGCGCTGGCGTCGCTGTCGCGGCCGACCAGGTCGACCACCGGGTTGGTCATCTGCTTGCGGCCGGCGAAGACCTCGAGCTTGCCGAACAGCGCCAGGTCAGTGCCGGGCGCGAGCTGGCGCTCCCGCCACGCCTGACCGAAGAAGGTGACCCGCAGGTGGCCGCTGCCGTCGGTGACGTCGGCGGTGACGAGGACGTTCGAGCGGCCTCTCCCTCCTCGGCCTGACGTGCGACGACTGGCGACGTGCGCCACCGTGGCCAGGACGAGCGCCTCCTCATCGACGCGCAGGTCGCGGATGCGGGCCTCCCGGGTGCGGTCGATCCAGCGGCGGGGGTAGTGGGTGAGCAGGTCGAGGACGGTCGTGATGCCCACCGCACCCAGGGCCTCGGCCTTCTTCTCGCCGACACCGCGCAGGCGCTCGACCCCCATCTCGGCGAACTCGGGCAGGGTGATCGGCGGGCCGGTATCGCCGCCCGGCATCGCCGCCCGCCTACTCGACGCCGAAGAGGTACGGGTAGAGCGGCTGCCCGCCGTGGTGGACCTCGACCTCGACGTGGTGGCGGTGCTCCCGTAGCCACTCGGTGATGCGGCGGGTGCTGCGGGCACCGGCGCCGTCACCTTCGATCACGGTGACGATCTCGTGGTCGTCGCCCACCAGCTCGTCGAGCAGGCGGGTGGCGGCTGCGTCGAGGGCGGGGTCGACCACGGTGATGCCCGACCGGGTGATGCCGAGCCAGTCGCCCTCGTTGATGGGCCCGGCGTCGCTCGACGAGTCGCGCACGGCGCGGGTGATCTCGCCGGCCACCACCCCGGCGGCGGCGTCGCCCATGGTGGCGGCGTTGGCGGCGGCGTCGTCCTCGGGGTCGTAGGCCACCAACGCGGCCAGTCCTTCGGCGATGCCCCGGGTGGGCACGACCAGCACCGTCTTGGTGGCGTGGGCGGCGACCTGCTCGGCGACCGGGATGACGTTCTTGTTGTTGGGCAGCAGCACGACCTCGGGGGCCGGCGCCGATTCGACCTCGGCGAGCAGTTCGGCGGTCGACGGGTTCATCGACTGCCCGCCGGTGACGATGCGCTGCACGCCGAGCGAGTGCAGGATGCGGCGCACGCCGGCGCCGGTGCTGACCGCCACCACTGCGCACGCCACCGGGACGTCGGCATGGGGGGCCTCCTCGGCGAGCGTGACCGCCGCCTCGCGCACCCAGCGCTCCTCCTCCACCTCCTCGAGCAGGTCGGTCACCCGGATCTTGCACGGTCGGCCCACGTCGATGGCGGCCTCGATGGCGGCACCGATGTCGTCGGTGTGGATGTGGCAGTTCCACATGCCGTCGCCGCCGACGACCACGATGGAGTCGCCGATGCCGGCCCACACGTCCTTGAAGGCGGGCATGGACCCGTCGGGGGCCTCGAGGAGGTACATGACCTCGTAGCGCAGCTCGGCCAGGGTGGCGGTACCACCAACGGGTCGCTCGCTCTCGGGGGCGGCGTCATCGAGGGCATCGACGGCGAGATCGGGTTCGGGGACCGGACGGCCGGCGACCGTGTGGAGCAGGGCATCGAGCAGGAGCAGGAACCCGGCGCCGCCGGCATCGACGACGCCGGCCTGGGCGAGGACCGCCAGCAGCTCCGGGGTGCGGGCGAGAGCATCGCCGCCCTGGGAACGTGCGGCCTCGAGCACGGCGAGCAGACCGTCGCCGGTGGCGGCGACCGCCGCCTCCGACGCCTCGCGCACGACGGTGAGGATGGTGCCCTCGACCGGCTTCATCACCGCGCCGTAGGCGGCGGCGGCCGCCCGGGCCAGCGCCTCGGCCACCTCGTCGGCGCCCACCTCGTCGTGGTCGCGCAGCACCTCGGTCATCCCCCGCAGGATCTGCGAGAGGATGACACCGGAGTTGCCTCGGGCCCCCATGAGGGAACCGTGGGCGATGGCCGTGCAGGTGGCGGCCATGGCACCGGGCTCGTCGCCGGCCGGCGCGCCGGCGCGGTCGAGCTCCTCGCAGACGGCGGCGACGGTGCGGGCCATGTTGGTGCCGGTGTCGCCGTCGGGCACGGGGTAGACGTTCAGCCGGTTGATCGTCTCGCGATGGGCGCCGAGCGCATCGCGGTAGGTGACGAGGGTCGCCTGGAGGTCGGCGGCGCGCAGGCGCTCCAGGGGCGGCATCTCCTGCTCGAGGGCTGCGCCCCCGGACCCCATCGTCGGGCGGCTCGCTGGCGCTCGCGCGCCCGAGACGCCCTCGCTGCGCTCGGTCATCGACTGGCGATCGTAGTGAGCCCCGCCAGCGCAACACCGGACGGCCTGCTTGGGGCGAAGCGGACGGGCCTGGTAGTTTCCCCCGGTTCCCCGGCGGCCGGCACCGCTGCGCCCGTCCCCCACGCCCAAGAGGTCCCCCCGATGGCCGCCACCTGCGACATCTGCGCCAAGAAGCCCGGCTTCGGCATGTCCGTCTCCCACTCCCACCGTCGCACCAAGCGGCGCTGGAACCCCAACATCCAGCGGGTCCGCGCCGTGATCGACGGGTCCCCGAAGCGGGTCTCGATCTGCACCCGCTGCCTCAAGGCAGGGAAGATCCAGAAGGCCGCTCGCGGCGCATCATCCCGGTAGGCTCGCCGCACCCGGCGAAGCGAGCACCGAGGAGCCACGTGCAGGGTGTCATCAAGTCCTACGACCCCGGAACCGGTGACGGCACGGTGCTGTGCGACACCGACCTCCTCGACTACGAGCTGGCCGTCGGGGCGTTGGACGGCTCGGTGTTCCGGATGCTCCGCCAGGGCCAGCGGGTGATCTTCGACCTCGACGGCGACCGGCGGGCCACCGGTCTGCGCCTCGGCAGCGAGGTCGACATGGGCACCCCCGGGTTCCACACGGAGACCGGGGCCAGCCTCGACGCCGGCATGCCCGTCGGCGCCCCGACGGACGACCGGGAGAAGCCGGTGCCATGAGCGAGCAGACCGCCACCCCCCCCACCAGCAACGCCCGCCTCCTCGCGTACGTGGAGGAGGTCCGGGCGCTGTGCGAGCCGGACGCCGTCCACTGGTGCGACGGCAGCGCCGAGGAGTACGACCGCCTGGCCCAGGTCCTCGTCGACGCCGGCACCTTCGAGCGACTCGACGACGCCACGCGCCCCAACAGCTACCTCGCCCTGTCCGACCCGGGCGACGTCGCCCGCGTCGAGGACCGCACCTTCATCTGCTCCGAGCGCGAGGCGGACGCCGGTCCGACCAACAACTGGCGCGACCCGGCCGAGATGCGCGGCGTGCTCCGGGGCCTGTTCGCCGGCTCCATGAAGGGCCGCACCCTGTACGTGGTCCCGTTCTCGATGGGCCCGCTGGGCTCGCCCATCGCCCACATCGGCGTCGAGCTCACCGACTCGGCCTACGTGGCGGTGAACATGCGCATCATGACCCGCATGGGCGCCGAGGTGCTCGATGTGCTCGGCGACGGCGAGTTCGTCCCCTGCCTGCACTCGGTCGGCCACCCCCTCACCGACGGGGCGGCCGACGTGTCCTGGCCCTGCGACGCCGACAACAAGTACATCGTCCACTTCCCCGAGTCTCGCGAGATCTGGAGCTACGGCTCGGGCTACGGCGGCAACGCCCTGCTCGGCAAGAAGTGCTTCGCCCTGCGCATCGCCTCGGCCATGGCCCGCGACGAGGGGTGGCTGGCCGAGCACATGCTGGTCCTCAGCCTCACCCCGCCGGAGGGCGAGAAGCGCTACATGGCCGCCGCCTTCCCGTCGGCCTGCGGCAAGACCAACATGGCCATGCTCATCCCGTCCCTCCCGGGCTGGAAGGTC
>JBBJOU010000159.1:0-5519 GCA_037724305.1 Acidimicrobiales bacterium | reverse complement strand
TGGCGGAGGTGGACGGGAATCGAACCCGCCGGACGGGGATCGCCCGTCCCACCCGCGTTGAAGGCGGGGGAGCCCACCAGGTACTCAGACACCTCCGTGCCCGAACCTAGCGTCGTCGGCGCGCCGACCTGGGGCCGGAGCCGGCGTGGGTCACTACCATCGGCTGCCATGAAGAAGCTGCTGCTCCTCGCCGTCCTTGCCGTGCTCGCCACCGTTGCCGCCAAGAAGGTGAAGGCCGCGTAGCGCGGCGCGTGCGGTCGTGTCGTCGTCGCGCCGGAGCCACCACCAGGTGGCACTGGCCGCGGCGATGGCGACCACGCCGCCGCCCACGGCCACGGTCGGCGCCGCCGCCGGGCGCGGGCGCCGGGTACGTAGCGGGACGGGACGCGTGAACCACTGCACCTCCCAGTCCTGGGCGCGCGCCTCACGCAGCAGCAGGCGATCAGGGTTGACGGCCACCGCCGTGCCCACCGCGCCGAGCATGGGCAGGTCGGTGGCGGAGTCGGAGTAGGCGAACGAGGCGGCCAGGTCGAGGTGGCGCTCGACGGCCTCGGCCTGCATGGCCTCGGCCTTGGCCGGGCCGTAGCAATAGAAGCCCATGGCCCCGGTGTACCGGCCCCGCTCGTCGGTGTCGGGACGGCTGGCGAGCACCCGGTCGACGCCGAGGAACTCGGCGAGCGGCACCACGATCTCCTCCGGTGCGGCCGACACCAGGTACACGGGCCGGCCGGCGGCGCGGTGCTCGGCGAAGAGGGCGAGGGCCTCGTCGTAGACGATGGGTTCGATCACCTCGGTGACAGCGTCACGCACGATGCGGCTGACCCGCTCGCGCTCCCAGCCACGCGTGAGACGCAGCGCGGAGTCCCGCATCTTGGCGAGTTTGGCGGCATCGGCGCCCAACCACAGGTAGACCAGTTGGCCCCACAGCGCCCGCAGCAGCAGCCACCGCGACAGCAGTCCCTCACGGTAGAGCGGCCGGCCGAAGGCCACCATCGACGCCCGGGCGATCACCGTCTTGTCGAGGTCGAAGAAGGCGGCGCCGACGGTACCGGCGGTCGTCGGAGACGGGGTCATCGTTGCTTCGACCGTAGCGACGGGTGCGCGCAACCTTGCTGTGGCCCTTTTCACCGTCACACCCGTCGTGTAGTTTCGTGCTCGTTCGGACCACGGCCCGCCGCTCTATCGCCGCCGCTCTATCGCCGCCCGGTCCCCAACCCTCCTGCGCAGGGCTCGCCCCCATCCGGGGTCAATCCGTCTCCCGTCGAGCCCGCGGAGTTCCCATGCTCATCGCCTGCTGGTCGCCCAAGGGCGGCACCGGCACCACCGTCGTCACCGCCGCTCTCGCCTGCCGGCTCGCCACCGGTCACCGAGGTGCCCTCGCCGTCGACCTCGCCGGCGACCTCCCCGCCGCCTTCGGTCTCGCCGAGGTCGACGGCGCCGGCGTGGCCGACTGGCTCGCCGCCGCCCCGGACGTGGCGGCCGACGGGCTCGCCCGCCTCGAGCGACCGGTCACCTCGACGCTGGGCCTGGTCGGCCGGGGGCGGGGGGCGCTTCCCGCCGGCCCGGCCGACGCCTTGGCCGGCCTCCTCGCCGCCGACCCCCGACCGGTGGTGGCCGATTGCGGGGTGGTGCGCCCCGACGACCCCGCCGGCGCCGCCGCGGTGCTCGCCGCCGGCGCCACCCGCTCACTCGTCGTGCTGCGGGCGTGCTTCCTGGGCCTCCGCCGGGCCCTCGACGCCCCGGTACGGGCGTCGGGGGTGGTGCTGGTGGTCGACGAGGGCCGGGCGTTCGACGTCGACGACGTGGAGGCCGCCCTCCAGGTCCCGGTCGTGGCCCGGGTCCGGGTCACCGAGGCGGTCGCCCGTGCCGTCGACGCCGGCCTCCTGGCCCACCGCCTGCCCCGCACCCTCGACCGGGACCTCCGACGTGCCGCCTGACGGGTGGTGCACGGGCCTCGGCCCGCCGCCGGCGCCCGGCCCCGACGAGGCCGCGCTGGTGGACGCCGTCCACCACGCCGTGCTCGCCGGTGGGGTCGCCGCCCCTCCCGGTGCGGCGGCGGTCGCCGCCTCGGTCCGGGCGCTCGAGCCCCTGGCCGCCCCGGCACGGGTGGGACGGGTCGTCGACCGGATCCTGCACCGCATGGCCGGCCTCGGCCCGCTCGAACCGCTGCTGGCCGACCCCGAGGTCACCGAGGTCATGGTCAACGGGCCCGGGCCGGTGTGGGTGGAGCGGATGGGGCGCCTCGAACGCACCCCCGTGGTCATCGACGGTGACGCCATCGCCCTGGCCATCGAGCGCATCGTGGCCCCCCTCGGGCTGCGGGCCGACCCGGCCCATCCCCTCGTCGACGCCCGCCTCCCCGATGGCTCCCGGGTGAACGTGGTGGTCGCCCCCCTCGCCGTCGACGGCCCCTGCCTCACCATCCGCCGGTTCCGGGCGCGAGCGGTCCCGCTCGTCGACCTGTGCCCGCCGGGGGTCGCCGAGCTGTTGGCGTGGGCGGTCGACGCTCGGTGCAACATCGTGGCCAGCGGCGGTACGGGGGCGGGCAAGACCACCTTCCTCAACGCCCTCGCCGCCTGCATCCCGGCCGGACAGCGCGTCGTCACCGTCGAGGACGCCGCCGAGCTCCGCCTGCCCGGGGCCCACGTGGTGCGCCTCGAGGCCCGGCCGGCCACGGCCGACGGCGGGGCGGGGGTGACCATCCGCGCCCTGGTGCGCAACGCGCTGCGGATGCGACCGGACCGCATCGTGGTGGGCGAGTGCCGGGCCGGCGAGGCCCTGGACATGCTCCAGGCCATGAACAGCGGCCACGAGGGGTCGCTGTCCACCTGCCACGCCAACGGTCCGGGCGACGCCCTCCGCCGGCTCGAGACGATGGTGCTCCTCGCCGACGTCGGCCTGCCGCTCGGGGCGGTGCGCGACCAGCTGGCGGCGGCGGTCGACCTCGTGGTCCACGTCGCCCGGCGCCCCGACGGCAGTCGGCGGGTGGTGGCGGTGGCCGAGGTGGTGGCTCCCGCCGGCGGGCCGGCCGCGGGCGAGCCCGGGCCCGATGGGCGGGTGCGGCTGCTCGCCGACGAGATCGGGCTGCACTGCCTCCCCTGCCGCCCGGCGCGCCGGCCGGGAGCGCCGCCCCCCGATCCCGACTGGGTGGTGGGGGAGCCGACGTGGGTGTCGTGACCGCCGCGGTGGTCGTGGCCGTGGTCGCCACCGTCCTCGGGGCGGGGGCCGCCACCCGTCGGGCCGTCGCCGCCCGCTCGGTCCGGACGCGACTGAGCGTGCGAGCTCGGCCGGTCCCGCCCGCGCCCGCGTGGCCGACCGGCCACGGGCGCCGCATCGTCGCCCCGGTCGGGGTCCTGGCGACCCTCGCCGTCGCCGGCCCGGCGGTGGCCGCGCTCGCCGGCTTCGCCGCCGTCGGCGGCCCTCGGGTGGCGCGCCGCCTCGGTGCCGAGCGGGCCCTCGACCGCTACGTCGAGGCCGTGCCGGAGGCGCTGGAGGCGGTGGGACGTGCGCTGCGGGCGGGAGCCGCCACTCGCCGCGCCATCGCCGTCGCGGCGCGCGGTGCACCCGGTGCCCTGGCGGACGATCTCGCCGACGTGGTGCGACGCGCCGAGCACGGCGTGCCCCTGGCCACGGCGCTCGAGCGGTGGGCGACGGCGTCGCCGGCGCCCGGCGTCCGCCTGGCGGTGGCCGCCTTGACCCTCGCCGGCGAGGCGGGAGGCGACGCCGCCCGCTCGGTCGAAGGGGTCGCTGCCACCCTGCGCGACCGGGTCGGGCTGCGCCGCGAGCTGCGCGCCCTCGCCGCGCAGGCCCGACTCTCGGCCCTGGTGGTGGCCGTCGCCCCCCTCGGGTTCGCCGCCGTGGCGGCCGCCGCCGACTCGGCGACCGCCCGGTTCCTCCTCACCACCCCGCTGGGGGGCATGTGCCTGGTGACCGGTGTCGCCCTCGACGTGGGGGCATGGGCGTGGATGGACCGCATCACGAGGTCCGTCACGTGAGCGCGGCCGGGTTGAGCGTGCTCGTCGGCGTCACGGCCGTGGCGGTCGTCGTCGGTGGGCCCCTCCACGAGCGGCCGCCCCGGCGCCTGGCGGCGCTGTGCCCGCCGGCCGACCACGGGGCCGCCCGCCCCGGCGGCCGTCGGCTCGGCAACGCCGCTCCGGGCGCGTTGTTGTCGGCGCTGGGAGGAGCGGTCGTCCGCGTCGTCCACCGCCTGGGGCCCCGGCCGGGGGCGGTGGCGGCGGCCCTCGGACCGCGACGGATCGGGGCGGCGGTGCTGGCGGCGGCGGTGGCCCTCCCGCTCGCCGGCGTGCTCGCCCCGCTGGCGGCCGGCGCCGTCCTCGTCCCCCCGGTTCTGGCCCGCCGCCGGGCGGCGCGGGTGGCGGCGGCCTCGGTGCTCGACGGTCTCCCCGAGGTCGTCGACCTGTTGGCCGTCGCCGTCGGCGCCGGGTGGACGCCGGGTCAGGCGGTGGCGGCGGTCGCCTCGCGCGCCCCGGCGCCGTGGGACGACGCGCTGGGCGCCGCCCTCGGGCGCGCCGCACTCGGTACCCGGCTGGCCGACGCCCTCGACGTGGTGGTGGCCGCCCTCGGCGAGCCGGCCCGTCCCCTGGTCGCCGCCCTCCGGTCGGCCGAGCTCGACGGCGCCCCGCTGGGGCCCGGCCTCGAGCGACTCGCCGCCGACGCCCGCAGCCGGCGTCGGCGTGCCGCGGAGGAGGCAGCCCGGCGCGTACCGGTCCGGTTGCTGTTCCCCCTCGTCCTGCTCGCCCTCCCCGCCTTCGTCCTGCTCGCCATGGCGCCGTTGGTGGCCGGAGCCCTGCGGGACCTCCCCCTCTGACCAGCCCATCAGGAGCCGACCGATGACCACACCGACCCCCGCTCGCGTCCCCGCCCCCACCCGCACCCGGCGGGCGGGCCCGTCCCGGTACCGAGGGACCGGGGAGCGCGGCCAGACCACCGCCGAGTACGCCCTCGTGCTGCTCGGCGCCGCCGCCGTCGCCCTGCTGCTGGTGACCTGGGCCACCGACACCGACGCCATCGGCCGCCTGCTCGACGGTGTCCTCGACTCGATCCTCGACCGGGTATGACCCCGCCCGCCGCGATCCGGCGGGGGCGGGGCGAGTCGGGACAGGCGACCGTCGAGCTGGCCTTGGCGCTGCCCCTCCTGGCCGTGCTCCTCCTCGGCCTCGTCCAGGTCGGGCTGGTGGTGCGCGCCCACGTGCTCGTCGGCCACGCCGTGCGGGAGGCGGCGCGGGCGGCGGCCGTCGACGCCGATCCCGGCGCCGCCGCCGACGCCGCCGCCGCGGCCGGCGGCCTCGATCCCGACCGCGTCGAGGTCAGCACCGGCGGGCGCGCCGGCCCGGGTAGCCGGGTGACCGTGGTGGTCCGCTACCAGGTCCCGACCGATGTCGCCCTGATCGGGCGGTTCGTGGCCGATCTGGAGCTGACCGCCGAGGCCACCATGCGCGTGGAGTGAGAAGGGGGGCGCCGCCGGCGGCACCCTGACTACCGATCGGGCCGGGCACTGC
>JBBJOU010000158.1:0-5547 GCA_037724305.1 Acidimicrobiales bacterium | reverse complement strand
GCCAGACCGGCGCGCACCGTGCTGGCACTGGGCGGTCACGCCATCGTCGGCCGGGGCCACATCGGGACGGCGGGCGAGCAGACGGCAACCATCGCCGCCGCCATGGCGGTGGTCGCCGGCCTGGTGGCGAGCGGGGGCCAGGTCGTCATCACCCACGGCAACGGCCCCCAGGTCGGCAACCTGCTGACCAAGAACGTGCTCGCCCGTCACGTGGTCCCGGCCATGCCGCTGCACTGGTGCGTGGCGCAGACCCAGGCCACCATCGGCTTCGCCATGCTCACCGCCCTCGAGCGCGAGCTGGCCGCCCTCGGCGCCTCTCGACCGGTGGTCCCCGTGCTCTCCCGGGTGCTGGTGCGCGCCGACGACCCCGCATGGGGCGAGCCCACGAAGCCGATCGGGCGATTGGTGGAGGGGGCGGTGGCCGCCGCCGCGGTGGCCGACGACCCGACCCAGCGGTGGGCCGACACCGGGTCCGCCGGCTGGCGCCGGATGGTCCCTTCCCCCGAGCCGGTGCGGAGCCTCGAGGCGGGGACCGTGCGGCTGCTGCTCGACGCCGGCGCGGTGGTGGTGGCCAACGGCGGGGGCGGCGTGCCCGTCGTCGACGACGGTGCCGGCGGCCACGTCGGGGTGGAGGCGGTCGTCGACAAGGACCTGGCCGCCGCCATGCTGGCCGTCGAGCTCGACGCCGACGCCCTGGTCATCCTGACCGACGTCGAGGGTGTCGCAGTGGGGTACCGCAGCGACGACGAGCGGTGGCTGGGCGAGGTCGAGGCACCTGAGGTGCGGGCCCTGGCGGCGGCGCACGAGTTCGGGAGAGGGTCCATGGGCCCCAAGGTCGAGGCCGCCCTGCGATTCGTCGAAGCCACCGGGCGGCCGGCGACCATCGGCCACCTGGACGGCGCCGCCGACGCCATCGCCGGGCGCAGTGGCACCCGCGTGGTGGCCGCCGGGCGATCGGCGCCCGCACCGTGACGGCGGTGGCCAGCGTGCTCGTGCGCGACGCCCTCGTCGGGCCGCGGCGCGCCGTGCCGGTCATCGCCACCGGGCGGTGGGGCGCCTACCTCGACGCCGGCGGCGGCCTCGTCGCCGTGATCGACCCGGAGGCGGTGCGGGTGCCGGTGGCCGTCGTCGTCGACCACGCGCCGGCCATCGCACCGGGCGCGACGGCGATGGTGGGTGACGGGATGGTCACCGTCGGGGGTCGCACCGCGACGGTGACACGGTGGTTCGACCCGCAGGTGCGCCTCGCCTCGGTGTCCCACCGTGGTCTCGACCGCCTCGCCGCCGTCCTCGACGAACGACCCTGCCCCGACCGGCTCCTCGGCCACGGGGCGGCCGGAGAGCTCGCCGCCGCCCTCGGTGCCGGACAGGCGCACCGGGCGGTGGACACGCTCCTCGGGCGGGGCAGCGGGCTCACGCCGGCGGGCGACGACCTGCTCGCCGGCGCCCTGGCCGCCCTGCGGGCCCTGCGCGACCCGGCGGCCGACGACCTGGGAGCGGCCGTCGCCGCCGCCGCCGCCCGCCAGACGAACCGACTGTCGGGCGCCCTGCTCGGTGCCGCCGACCTCGGCGCCGTGGTGCCCGAGGCCGCCGCCGTGCTGCGCGCCCTCGAGCGCGACGGCGATGTGGCGGCGGCGGCCGACGCCCTGCTCGATGTCGGCCACACCAGCGGCTGGCACCTCGCCGCCGGCCTCCTCGCCGGCGCCCGCCACCATCTGGCCGGCCGTTCATGACCGACGACGTGCGCGTCGAGCGGGGCCGCTACCACGACTCGGTCACCCTGATGCGGGCGAGCGCGGCGGCCGCCGAGCTCGCCGGGGTCACCAGTGTCGTCGCCGCCATGGCCACCGAGCTCAACCGGAGCGTGCTGGTGGGTGAGGGCTTCGACGTCCCCGCCACCACGCCCGACGACCTGGTGGTGGCGGTGCGGGCGGCCGACGCCACCGTCCTGGCGGCAGCGCGGGCGACCATCGAGCGGGTGCTGGCCGAGCGACCCGACCCCGGGAGCAACGCCGGCCGGCGGGTGCCGGTGCGCACGGTCGAGGGCGCCGTCGCCGCCGCTCCCGGCGCCACCGTCGTGGTGGTGTCCGTACCCGGGGCGCACGCCTACGTGGAGGCCGCCGCCGCCCTGCGCGCCGGGCGCCACGTGATGGTGTTCAGCGATGGTGTCAGCGTCGCCGACGAGGTGGCGCTCAAGACCGAGGCCGCCACCCTCGGGCTGCTGGTGATGGGGCCGGACTGCGGCACGGTCGTGCTCGACGGCGTCGGGCTCGGCTTCGCCAACGTGGTCGTGCCCGGCCCGGTCGGCATCGTCGCCGCCTCAGGTACCGGGGCCCAGCAGCTGTGCGCACTGCTCGACGGGGCCGGCATCGGGGTGCGCCACGTGCTCGGCGTCGGCGGGCGCGACCTGTCCGATGCCGTCGGGGGCGCCTCCACCCTGGCTGCCCTCGCCGCCCTCGACGCCGATCCGGCCGTCGAGGTGATCGTGGTCGTGTCGAAGCCACCGGCCCCGGCCGTCGCCGATGTCGTGACCGCCGCCGCCCGGGCGTGCACCACCCCGGTGGTGTTGGCGTTCGTCGGTCCCGGGCGACCGTCGCTCACCGTGGCGGCCGGGGTGGTGGCCGCCACCCTCGGCCGCCCCTTCGACGAGGCGGCGCAGTGGTCGCCGGCGCGCCCGGTGGCGGCCCGCCCCGGTCGCCTCCTCGGCCTGTGCAGCGGGGGCACCGACTGCGTCGAGGCCATCGCCGTCGTCGAGGCCCGCCTCGGGCCGGTGCGCGCCAACGTCCATCCCGATCCGGCCCAGCGCGTCGGGGCCGACGACCTCGCGCCCGGCGACCACGTCCTGCTCGACCTGGGCGACGACGACCTCACCGCGGGCCGGCCCCACCCGATGATCGATCCCCGGCCCGTCGGCGAGCGGCTGCGCGCCGCCGCCGCCGACGACGCCACCGGGGTGGTCCTCCTCGACGTGGTCCTCGGCCACGCCAGCCACCTCGATCCCGTTTCGGTGCTCGCCCCGGCGGTGGCGGCGGCGACGGCCGCCGGCCTTGCCGTGGTCGTCGCCCTCGTCGGCACCGCCGGCGATCCCCAGGGCCTCGAGCGCCAGGCCGCCGCCCTCGCCGCCGCCGGCGCCACCGTGCACCGCGGGGTGGCCGGGGCCGCCGATCACGCCGCCGGCCTGGCCGCGGCGACCGCCACCGCTGACCCGAGCGTCGACCCGAGCGTCGAGCCGAGCGCGACGGTGGCGCCGTGAACGCGTTCACCGACCTGCTGGTGGCGCCGCCGTCGGTCGTCACCGTCGGGGTCCCCGTTCTCGACGAGGCCCTCGCCGCCCAGGGTGTCCCCACCGTCGCCGTCGACTGGCGGCCCCCGGCGGGCGACCTCGGGCCCCTCCTCGCGACCGTCATGGCGGACGCACGGATGGTGGCGGCCAACCGCACGGCCGTCGAGCGGCTGCTGGCGGTACGCCCCCGGCTCGTCGACGTCCGGCCCGCCGCCGAGCTCGTCGGCCTCGGCCCCCATGAACTGCTCCACGCCGGCCCCCCCATCACCTGGGAGCGGGCGTCGGGGCCGATGCGGGGCGCCATCATCGCCGCCGCCCTCTACGAGGGGTGGGCCGACACCCCCGAGGCGGCCGAGGCCCTCGCCGCCGGGGGCGCCATCGAGCTCGATCCCTGTCACCACCACGCCGCCGTCGGCCCCATGGCCGGCATCGTCAGCCCGTCGATGCCCATGTGGGTGCTCGAGGACGGCGACGGGCGCCGGAGCTTCTCGACCCTCAACGAGGGCCTCGGCAAGGTGCTGCGCTACGGGGCCTTCGGCGCCGCCGTGACCGAGCGGTTGCGGTGGATGGAGCGCGTGCTCGGCCCGGCGCTGGCCGACGCCCTGCGGGCCCACGGGCCGGTCGACGTACGGGCCCTGATCGCCTCGATGGTGACGATGGGTGACGAGGGCCACAACCGCAACCGGGCGGGCACGTCGCTCTTCGTCCGCGCCGTCGCCCCCGACCTCGTGCGCACCATCGACGCCGACGGTTCTTCGCCCGGCGACGTGGCTGACGTGCTGGCGTTCATGGACGGCAACGACCACTTCCTGCTCAACGTGGTCATGGCGGCGGCCAAGCTGATCATGGACGCCGCCGCCGGGATCCCGGGCTCGACGGTGGTGACGGCCATGGCCCGCAACGGCACCGACTTCGGGATCCGCGTCTCCGGCACCGGCGACCGCTGGTTCACCGCCCCCGCCAACGTGCCCGAGGGCCTGTACCTCGGGAGCTACGGCCCCGACGACGCCAACCCCGACATCGGCGACTCGGCCATCACCGAGACGGTCGGCCTGGGTGCGTTCGCCATGGCCGGTGCCCCCGCCATCGTCCAGCTGGTGGGCGGCGAGGTGGCCGACGCCATCGCCTGGACCGAGGACATGGCCCAGATCACCCTCGCCGAGCACCAGGCGTGGACGGTGCCGTTCCTCGACTTCCGCGGCCTCCCCCTCGGCATCGACGTGACGTTGGTGGCGCGCACCGGACTGGCCCCCATCATCAACACCGGCATCGCCGGCAAGGTGCCCGGCACCGGCCAGGTCGGCGCCGGCCTGGTCCGACCGCCCATGGCCTGCTTCGCCCACGCCCTCGCCGCCCTGGCCGCCACGGTGCCGTCGTGAAGCCGCCGCCGTTCACCTACCACCGCCCGGCGACGGTGGTCGAGGCCGCCCGCCTGCTGGCCGAACTGGGCGAGGACGCCAAGGTGCTGGCCGGCGGGCAGAGCCTGATCCCGCTGCTCAACTTCCGCCTCGCCGCGCCCGATCACCTGGTCGACGTCAACCACATCGCCGAGCTCGACGCCGTCGAGGTCACCGCGGAGGCCGTCGTGGTCGGCGCCACCGTGCGCCATGCCCGGCTGTTGGCTCACACCGACGTCGTCGCCGCCCATCCGCTGCTGGTCGAGGCCACCGGCTGGATCGCCCACGGCGTGATCCGCAACCGGGGCACGGTGTGCGGCTCGCTCGCCCACGGCGACCCGGCCGCCGAGCTGCCGGCGGTGCTCGCCCTGCTCGGCGGCCACGTCACCGCGGCGCGCTGGGACGGCTTCGCCCTCGCCCACCGCACCGTCGCCGCCGCCGACCTCTTCATCGGTCCGCTGATGACATCGCTGGCGGCCGACGAGCTGGTGGTGGCGGCGACGTTCCCCCGCCTGGCACCGCGCACCGGCGGCGCGGTGGGGGAGCTCGCCCGCCGCCACGGCGACTACGCCGTCGCCGGCGTGGCGCTCACCGTCACCGTCGACGCCGGCGGGTCACCCGTCGACGGCCGCGCCGCCTACCTGTCGTGCGCGCCGACCCCGGTCGTCGTCGAGCTCGGCCCCGCCGCCGCCGACCCGGTCGCGCTGGGCGAGGTGGTCGCCGCCGCCCTCGACCCGACCGCCGACATCCACGCCAGCGCCGAGTACCGCCGCCACCTGGCCGTCACCCTCACCCGCCGCGCCGTCGTCACCGCCACCGCGCGCGCCCGCGCCAGCCACGCGTCCGCAGAGGTCCCCACATGAGCGC
>JBBJOU010000157.1:0-5557 GCA_037724305.1 Acidimicrobiales bacterium | reverse complement strand
CGGGGTGCAGCCCGCCACCCCTACGGGTGGGCACTGACACCCCGATTGACGCCGCCCGGCGGCGGCGATCGCCGCCCCACGCGCCAGACTGGTGTCCATGAAGTACGTGGTGTGCGTCCCCGACGGTTGCGCTGACGAACCGGTGGCGGAGCTGGGCGGGCGCACACCCCTCGAGGTAGCGGCGATGCCGACGCTGGCCGCCCTCGCCGCCCGGGGGCGGGTGGGGCGGGCGGCGGTGATCCCGCCAGGGATGGCGCCCGGGAGCGACGTCGGCAACATGTCGATCCTCGGCTACGACCCGGCCCGCTTCCACACCGGGCGGGCGCCGATCGAGGCCGCCGCCCTCGGCCTCGAACTGGGGGCCGAGCGCATCGCCTACCGCTGCAACCTGGTCACCGTGGGCGCCGACGGGACCATGGTCGACTTCGCCGGCGGGCACCCGAGCACCGAGGCCGCCGCCGAGGTCGTCGCCGCCCTCGACGCCGAGCTCGGCCGGGGTGCGGGCGGACCCCTCGAGTTCCACGCCGGCGTGCAGTACCGCCACATCGTCGTTGCCCCGGCCGACTGGCTCGACGCCGCCTGCACCCCACCCCACGACCTCTCCGACAAGCCATCGGTGGGCCCCACCGGTCCGATGGGACCCCACGTCGACGCGGTGATGGAGGCGAGCCGAGCCGTCCTCCGTCGCTTCCCCGACGTCGCCGCCACCCAGGTGTGGCTGTGGGGGCAGGGCCACCAGCCGTCGATGGGCGCCTTCGCTGACGTGTGGGGCGTCGATGCGGCGCTGGTCACCGCCGTCGACCTCATCCGCGGGTTGGGGGTGCTCACCGACGTCGACGTGGTCGAGGTCGAGGGTGCCACCGGCTGGTACGACACCGACTACGAGGCGAAGCGCGACGTCGCCCTGGCCACGCTGGCCGCCGGCGCCGAGCTGTTCCTGGTCCACGTCGAGGCCACCGACGAGGCCGGCCACGCCGGCGACCTCGCCGAGAAGATCACGGCGCTCGAGGCATGGGACCGGCGGATCCTGGCCGGCCTCGTCGACGGCCTCGACGCCATGGGCCCGTGGCGCCTGCTCCTCCTCCCCGACCACGCCACCCCGGTGGCCCTGAAGACCCACACCTGCGACCCCGTCCCCTACCTGCTGGTCGACAGCGCCGCCGCCGGCCCCGGCGGCACCTACAGCGAGCCCGGCGTCGCCGCCGAGCCCGTCGTGGCCGGCCACGACCTCATGGCCCACCTGCTCGGGCGTGCCCCCCGCTTCGCCACCTCCTGAGGCGAAGCACGTGCGCGCGAAGCGGCCGCCGTGGTGCCCGGATCCCACGGGTCGGTCACCGGCGGACCGTAGGGCAGGCAGGGGCCGGGTTGCCGGCGGAGGAGCAGGTCACGTACTGTCCGCGACCGCAGCCCATCCCACCCCGGTCCCACCGGTGCGAGACGGAGCAGCTGCATCTCGGTCCAGTTCGGCGCTCGGCGCCGCGGCCCGAGTCCCGATGTCGTCGAGATCGGTCACCCCCGGTGCAGCTTCTTCACGGTGGCCAGGAAACGAGAGGAACCATGAGCGTGGACTCCCAAGCCCTCGAGCGTCGGACGCTGGAGCAGAAGGACCGCGCCGAGCTCGCGGCGATCGTCGAAGCGATGGGCGGCAAGGCGGGCAGCCGGGCCAAGAAGGCCGACCTGGTCGACCAGGTCCTCCTGCTCGCCGGCGTGGTCGAGCCCACCGAATCGCCGGCGGCGAGTACCGGGACGACTCCCGACCTCGACCTCGACCCCGTCGCCGACGACGGCGAGGACGGGGCGCACGGGGTCACCGGGTCGGCCGGGTCGGCCGGGTCGGCCGGAGGCGACGAGGCGGACGGAATTGCCGGCACGACCACCGGTTCCCCGTCTCCGGCACCTCCGGCGTCCGCCACCGGCGGCCGCGATCGGCGTCCGGCGCCCGACGACGACGCCGGGCGGGTTCCCCCCGACGGTGGGCCGGCGGCACCCCGCCCGGCACCGGGCGACGCCCCCGGCGGCGACGGCCAGCCGGGTGACGGTGAGGGCAGCAGTCGGCGCCGCCGCCGTCGCGGCCGCAACCGTGACGGTCAGGGCCAACCCCAGGGCCAGGGCCAGGGCCAGGGCCAGGGCCAATCGCACGGTCAGGGAGGCGCCGGGAACCAGACGTCCGGCGGCGAGCAGCCAGGGGGCAACGGCCAGAGCCCGCCGGCCGCGAGCGGCGAGCAGCCTGACGGCGCCGTCGCCGGCCCCGACGCCGAACCGGTGGCGGTGTCGGGGTACCTCGACCTGCGTGACGAGGGCTACGGCTTCCTCCGGGTCAAGGGGTACCTGCCCACCAAGGAAGACGTCTACGTGTCGGTCAAGCAGGCCCGCCAATTCGGCCTGCGCAAGGGCGACCACCTCACCGGCGCCAGCCGCATGGCGTCGCGCAACGAGAAGAACCCGGCCCTGCTGCGCATCGACGCCGTCAACGGCGGCGACCCCGAGGCGGCCCGCCGCCGCCGTCGGTTCGAGGACCTGACCCCGCTGTTCCCCGACTCGCGGCTGCGCATGGAGGTCGCCGACGACCCCGGGAACATGACGGCGCGGATCATCGACATCATCGCCCCCATCGGCAAGGGCCAGCGCGGCCTCATCGTCTCGCCCCCGAAGGCGGGCAAGACCACGGTGATGAAGCAGATCGCCCGCGCCATCGAGCGCAACCACCCCGACGTCCACCTCATCGTGCTCCTCGTCGACGAGCGGCCCGAGGAGGTCACCGATTTCCGCAAGTGGCTCAAGGCCGGCGAGGTGGCGGCGTCCACGTTCGACCGCCCCGCCGAGGAGCACACCGCGGTGGCCGAGCTCACCATCGAGCGGGCCAAGCGCATGGTCGAGGACGGACGCGACGTCTGCATCATCCTCGACGGCATCACCCGGCTCACCCGGGCCTACAACCTCGCCGCTCCCGCCACCGGGAAGATCATGTCCGGGGGCATCGACGCCGGCGCCCTCTATCCGCCCAAGAAGTTCTTCGGCGCCGCCCGCAACATCGAGGAGGGCGGCTCGCTCACCATCATCGCCAGCGCGTTGGTGGAGACGAACTCCCGCATGGACGAGCACATCTTCGAGGAGCTCAAGGGCACCGGGAACATGGAGCTCAAGCTCGACCGGCGGGTCGCCGAGCGCCGGGTGTACCCCGCCATCGACGTCGACGCCAGCTCCACCCGCCACGAGGAGCTGCTGCTGCCCCGCAACCAGCTACCGCAGGTGTGGAAGCTGCGCCGCGTCCTCTCCGGGCTCGCCCACGACAGCGGCACCGGGGCCCCCGGCCTCGAGCTGCTGCTCGACCGGATGCGCACGTTCCCGACCAACGCCGAGTTCCTGGCCGAGATCGGCCGCACCGCCCCGGGCTGACTCGTCGCCCCCGTCACACCACCAGTGGGCCCGCCCGGGTCTTCTCCCGATAGGATCCGCACCGCTATGAAGGCTGACATCCACCCCGAGTACGTCGTCGCGCAGGTCTCGTGCTCGTGCGGCAACACGTTCACCACCCACTCGACCAAGCCGACGCTGCGCGTCGAGCTCTGCAGCGAGTGCCATCCCTTCTACACCGGCAAGCAGAAGCTCGTCGACACCGGCGGTCGCATCGACCGCTTCGAGCGCCGCTACGGCCCCCGGCGCGCCGAAAAATAACACGGCTTCGCCGGCTCGGCTCCGCCGCCAAAGGGCGGGGTCGGCTGCGCCGTCGTCCACATGTTCGGCCGGACGGGCGACCTCCCCGGCACTCGCCAGGGCACCTGTGACCGTGGCTGATCAGGGCGCGACGCTGGACCCGGACCGGCGGTCACGGCTGTACGGGCTCAAGCTCGCTGCTCTTGCCCGGGACCAGCTCGCGCTCGAGGGCGGCGATGCTGCACCGTTCCCTGGTGGCGCGGCTCTGCGCGTGGGTCGCACCGGGATCGTGCTTGTCGAGGAGGACACCGGGCGGGGGCTTGGTCGGGCGCTGGCCTGGGCGTGCCGTCACGACGTCGACGTGCTCCATGTGCTCGTCGCCGCCGGTGCCGGCGTGCTCGCACGGCGCGCCGACGCCTTCGCCGTGGCGCCGGCGGTGTGGGGGGTCGACGGCCGGGAGCTGCGCCGGGCTGAGCCCGAACCGCTCGTCGTTGCGCCGTCGGCCACTGCCGACGCCGGGCTCGTGGCGCAGCTGCGCGCCGCCGGGGCCGAGGTCGTGACCGAGCACGGGGCCACCATCGGGGAGGTGCTCGGCCTCGAGATCGCCCGGATCGTCGGCGACGGCGCTGACGCCCGCATCGAGGTCGGCGTCGGGCCCAACGACCGCGAGGCGTTCGCCATGATCCACGGCCACCGCCCGACGGCCGCCGCCCTGGCCGAGGTCATCGGCTCGGTCCGGGGCCATCGGGCCATCGCCGCCGCCGACCACCCGTTGCGCCGCCTCGCCCAGGAGCGGTGGTTGCGCGAGGTGGTCGTCGCCCGCCCCGGGCTCGTCGGCGCCGCCGCCCTCGCCCGCCACCAGGGCCCCACGCCCCGTCGCAACCTGAAGGACCCGTGGCCCGCGGTCGCCACGGGGACGGGCCCCGGCGGCGAGGCGGTGGTGGTCGTGTGCTCCGTCGGCGTCGACCTCGACCTCGTCCCCTTCGCCGCCGACGCCCGCCTCGCCGTCGACCCCGCCGCCCGCCTGGTCCTGGTCGTCCCCGAGCGCGACGCCCTCCCCATCGTCGGCGAGCTGGCCGCCTCGCTCACCGACCCGGCCGAGCTCCGCACCGTGCCGGCCGACTGGCGCTCCCTGTAGGTCGGTAGCCTCACCGGCCGTGCTCGACCGCCTCGCTGCCCTGGAATCGGAGTTCCGGCTGCTCGAGGCGCGCCTGGCCGACCCCGACGTCATCGCCGACCAGGCCCGTTACGGCCCGCTCGCCCGGCGCTACTCGGAGCTCGAGCCCATCGTCACCGCCGCCATCGAGCTGCGCACTCGCACCGACGACATCGCCGCCGCCTCCTCGATGCTCGAGGGGAGCACCGGCGACGACCGCGAGTTCGCCCGCGACGAGCTGACCGCCGCGCAGGCCGACGTCGTCGGACTGGAGGCGACGCTCCACCGGCTCCTGCTGCCCAAGGACCCCAACGAGGGCCGTGACGTCATCGTCGAGATCCGGGGCGCCGAAGGGGGCGAGGAGGCCAACCTCTGGGCGCGCGACCTGTTCGAGCTGTACCAGGCCTTCGCCCAGCGCCGGGGGTGGCGCTTCGAGGTGCTGGGCTCGCAGGCGTCGTCGATGGGCGGCTTCGACGAGGTGGCGTTCAAGGTGGCGGGCGACGCCGCTTGGACCCGCATGCAGCACGAGGGCGGGACCCACCGGGTCCAGCGCGTACCCGTCACCGAGTCCCAGGGGCGGATCCACACGTCGTCGGCCACCGTTGCCGTGTTCCCCGAGGCCGACGAGGTCGACGTCGAACTGCCCGACCGCGACCTCAAGGTCGACGTCTACCGGTCGTCGGGCCCCGGGGGGCAGTCGGTCAACACGACCGACTCGGCGGTGCGCATCACCCACCTGCCGACCGG
>JBBJOU010000156.1:0-5560 GCA_037724305.1 Acidimicrobiales bacterium | reverse complement strand
AGGTCGGCGAGGGGCCAGACGGGGAGGCCGGTGGCCTCGGCGATGGCGGCGGGGTCGGCGTCGCCGGCCACGAGGCAGGCGGTGGACGGCCCACCCGACTGGTCGTCGGCGACGGGCCAGGCGTCGCGCCGCTCGACGGTCGTGGCGCCGGCGACGGCGGCCACACCGGCGGCGACGCCGGTCGAGGTCACCGGGAGCAGCTCGCGGAGGCGGGGCAGCGCGAGCAGGGCCCGGACGGCCGGCACGGTGAGGAGCTCCTCGTCGTCGAGGCGCAGCACGTCGCCCGGCGCGCTGCGGGGCCGGCCCACGAGGTAGACGGTGTCACCAGCACGGGCCGAACCCGCCCGAAGCTCACCCAGGCGGGCGATGCCGACCACGGTGACGCCGACGCCGGTGGCCGCGGTGGCGACGTCCTCGGCGGTGGCGCCGAGCACGGCGTCGGCACCGATCCCGGCGGCGTCCGCCTCGGCCCGGACCCCCGCCAGGATCCCGTGGCCCAGCGGATCGCCGGCCACCGACACGGTGCCCGTCACCGCCACCGGCCGCGCCCCCGCCGCCAGCAGCATGATCAGCGGCCCCCGCAACGCGAAGCGCCCGATGGCGTCAGGGTCGCCGGCCACCGAGTCGTGGGCCAGGGGACCGATGCCGCCCAGGCCGGCGGCGGCCAGCACGGTCGCCTCATCGTCGCCGCTGCGCACGTACAGCACGTCGCCCCGCGGCACCGCCGCCCACTGCGGGGCGCGCCACAGCTGGTCGACGAGGCGGGCGGGCGCGCTCAGGACCCGCCGCCGTCCGTGCCGGCACCCCCGGGTGCCGGTGCTGCATCGACGGCCGCGACGGGACCGGCGGCCTTGTCGGCCAGCCGGGAAAGCAGCGAACCGATGTCGACGCCGGTCAGCGAGGTGGCGATCTGCATGCCCTGGGCCACGTTCGACGCCACGTTGCGGGTGACCGCCGAGGCGCCGTCGGTCGACAGGACGGTCATGTTCTGCACCGACGAGATGGGCTCGGCCGCCGCCCGCACCACCTCGGGCAGCCATTGAACGATGAGGTCGACCATCGCGGCCTCGCCGTACTCGGCGTAGGCGTCGGCCTTCTTCTGCATGGCCTCGGCCTCGGCCTCGCCCTTGGCCAAGATCGCCGACGCGTCAGCGGCCCCCTCGAGCTTGACGGCGTCGGCGATCGAGCCGCGCCGGGCCTTCTCGGCCTCGCCCTCGAGCCGGCCCTCGATCTCGGTGGCCTTGGCCAGCTCTTCCCGTCGCTGGCGTTCACCGGCGCCGGTGAGGCGGGACTCCTCGGCGCTGGCCTGGGCGGCGGCGATGGTGGCTGCCTTCAGGGCCTCGGCCCGGAAGATCGACGAGTTCTTCTCACCCTCGGCCTGCTGCTCGACGGCGTAGCGCTCGGCGTCGGCCGGCTTGCGGATCTCGGTGTCGAGCTGGCGCTCCTTGAGCGCGGCCTGGCGCTGGGCCACCAGCTCCTGGGCGGCGATGACGTCCTGGTCCTTGGCCGCCTGGGCCATGGGGCCGGCGGCGGCGGCGTTGGCCGAGGCGGCGTCGGTCAGGGCCTTGATCTCGGCCTGCTTGAGCGACAGCTCGCGGTTGGCGACGGCGATCTCCTCCTCGGCCTTGAGGCGGGCCTGCTCGGACTCCCGCCGGGCGATGGCCTCGGCGATGGCGGCCTGCTTCTCGGCCCGCGCCGCTTCCGGCCGGCCGAGGTCGCGCAGGTAGGTGCCCTCGGTCTGGATGTCCTGCAGCTGGAACGTGTCGAGCACCAGGCCCTGGTTGGTGAGCGACGTCTCGGCCTCCTCGGCGACGGCGGAGGCGAAGGTGGCGCGGTCGCGGATGATCTCCTCGACCGACAACCGCCCGACGATGGCCCGCAGCGAACCAGCCAGCACCTCCTTGGTGAAGGCGTCGACCTCCTGCTGCTGGCCGAGGAAGCGCTGGCCGGCGGCCCGGATGAGCTCCTCGGTGCCGCCGACCTTGACGATGGCGACGGCCTCCAGCGAGCACCGGATGCCGTTGTTCGACACCGCCGCCGGTACCGACACGCCGATCTGGCGACTGGTGAGGTCGAGCACGGCGAGGCGCTGGATGAAGGGCACCACGAAGACCGATGCGCCCATCACCACCTTCTGGCCGCTCAGGTCGCTCGAGACCTTGGCCCGGCGGCCGGTGATGATGAACGCCTCGCTGGGGCCGCCCACCTTGATGCGGGTGACGACGAAGGCGACGAGCAGTACGACGAGGGCGATGCCCCCGAGGCCGGCGATGAGCAGCGACGACATGGGTTCAGTGGTCCCTTCCCGGGGATGGTGGGGTGAGCTCGTCGAGACCCAGCGGGGTGACGACGACGGTGGTGGGCGAGGTGACCTCGACCACCACGATCTCCTCGCCGACGGCGATGGTCTCACCGGCCGTCGCCCGGAGCTTGTGGCGCACCCCGCCCAAGGCCACGAGCACCTCCCCGGGTTGGCGGGGGGCGACGGCGGTGACCACCCGACCGGCCCGGCCGGCGAGGTCGGTGTGGCGGATGGGCGGGTCGGTGGGCATGCGGACGGCGGCAGCCACGAACCGGGCGGTGAGCCACCCGGTGCCGACACCGCCGGCACCACCGGCGAGCAGCGCCGGCAGGGTCGGACCGGTGGTCCCCTCGACGGCGCCCGCCACCAGGCCGAAGCCGGCCGCCACCGCCGCCAGCACCGGCAGGCTCAACCAGTCGGGACCGCCGAGGGCGTCGGTGAGCCCGTCGAGCACGTCGTCGAGCACCAGCGCGACGAGGAGCACGCCCAGCGCCACCAGGGCGACGACGAAGAACCCGTTCACGGCGACGACCCCACCCGCCCATCCTGGCCCATGGCCGACTCCGCCGCCCCCCGTCACCGTTCTGGCGGCGATTCTCGACGGGCACCCGTCGAATAACGCCGCCAGAACGCAAGGTCCGGGCGCGCCGTACGCTCCCCCGGTGCCCGCCCGGTCCTCGTCCGCTCGTCCGCCGTCGGTCGACGCCCTCGCCCGGTCGCTCGCCGCCACCGGCCTCCCCCACCCGCTGCTGGTCGACGTGGCCCGTCGCGCCGTGGCCGCCCACGGACGCGACGGCGCCGACGCCTGCGCCGCCGCCGCGGCGACCGACGCCGACGCCACCGCCCGGGCGCTGCTGCGGCCGGTGGTCAACGCCACCGGCGTCCTGCTGCACACCAACCTGGGCCGGGCACCGCTCGGCGTCACCCGCCCGGCGGCCTACGCCAACCTCGAGCTCGACCTGGCGACCGGGCGGCGCGGCAGCCGCCGCGACCACGCCGGCGCCCTCCTCGCCCGGGCGTGCGGGGCCGAGGCCGCCCTCGTGGTCAACAACGGGGCGGCGGCGGTGCTACTGGCGCTGGCCGCCCTCGCCACCGGCCGGGGCGTGGTGGTGAGCCGGGGTGAGCTGGTCGAGATCGGCGGCGGCTTCCGGGTGCCCGAGGTGATGGCGCAGTCGGGCGCCCGCCTGGTCGAGGTCGGGACCACCAACCGCACCCGGGCCGTCGACTACGGGCGCGCCGTGGCCGACCCGGCGACCGATGTCGCCCTCGTCATGAAGGTCCACCGGTCGAACTACCGCATCACCGGCTTCACCGAGGACGCCACCATGGCCGAGGTGGCCGCCGTCGGCCCGCCCCTCGTGGTCGACCTGGGCTCCGGCCTCCTCGATGCCGCGTGCCCGTGGCTCCCCGACGGCCCGCCGGCCTGGCTCGGTGACGAACCCGGCGTCCGCCAGACCCTCGAGGCCGGGGCCGATCTCGTGCTGTTCAGCGGCGACAAGCTCCTCGGCGGGCCCCAGGCCGGCGTCCTCGCGGGGAGCCGTGCCCTGGTCGACCCCTGCGCCACCCATCCCCTGTACCGCGCCCTTCGCCCCGGCGGGTTGGTGCTCGGCGCCCTGCAGGACGTCGCCCTCGCCTACCTGCGCCGCGACGGCGCCGCCCTCCCGTTCTGGCGCATGGCCACCACCCCCGTCGCCGCCCTGCAGGCCCGGGCCGAGGGCCTCGCCGCCGGTCGCCCGGGGGTGGAGGTGGTCGCCGCCGAGTCCCTCACCGGCGGCGGCACCCTCCCCGGCGTCACCATCGCCTCGGCCGGCCTCGCCCTGCCCGGCGACGTCACCGGCGGCCTGCGCGCCGGTGATCCCCCGGTGATCGCCCGGGTCGACGACGACCGCACCATCCTCGACCTCCGCACCGTCGACCCCGCCGACGACCCCGTCGTCGCCGCCGCCCTCGCCGCCCTCCCCTGAGGTACCGGGGTGCACGCGACCACCCCTTCCGGTGGTCGCTGACACCCCGGTGGGGCTCGGCTGCCGGCGCCGGGGCGGGCCTCGCTAGCGTCCCCGCTCCGAGATGCCCCCTGCCACCGATGCGCCTGCGCTCTTCGTACCCGCCGGCGACGACCGGTGGTTGCCGACCGAGGCCGGCCGGGGGCCGTGGTCGCCCGACGCCCTCCACGGCGGGCCGGTGGCGGCGCTCGTGGCCGGTGCCCTCGAGCGGGTGCTCGACGCCGAGCGGCCCGGGCTCGTGCCCGCCCGCCTCACCGTGGAGCTGTTGCGCCCGGTGCCGGTGGCGCCCCTCACCGTCGTCGCCCGGCCCACGCGGCCCGGCCGCAAGGTGCAGTTGGCTGACGCCGACCTGCTCGACGGCGCCGGCACGCTGCTCGCCACCGCCCGCCTCCTGCGGATCCGCACCGACGACGTCCCGGCGCCGGTCACCACCGACGTCGCCCCACCGCCCCCGCCGGCCGACGGGACGGACACCCGCCCCGACCGGGGCGACGACGAATGGGCCGCCTTCCACAACGTCGGCACCGATCACCGCTTCGTGGCCGGCCGGTTCGGCGTGCCGGGGCCGGCCACCGACTGGATCCGCCTGCGGGTGCCGGTCACCCCCGGCGTCGAGCCCACCCCGCTCCAACGCGTGGCGGCCGCCGCCGACTTCGGCAACGGCATCAGCGGCGTGGCCACCTTCGAGACCCTGCTGTTCATCAACCCGGATCTCACGATTCACCTGCACCGGCTCCCGGTCGGCGAGTGGGTGTGCCTCGACGCCGTGACCTGGATGGAAGGCCACGGCACCGCCCTCGCCGAGAGCCGCCTCTGGGACGAGCGCGGTCCCCTGGGTAGATCCCTGCAATCCCTGCTCGTCGACCGGAGGACCCCGTGACCGATCCCACCCCCGACCGACCGGCCGGCGGCGACGACGACGACCAGGCCGTCGGCCCGTCGGCCCCGGACACCCCGCCCAGCGGCGCTGCTCCCGGGCCCCCCGGCGGCGCCTATCCCGACGCCGGCCTCGCCGTCGAGCCCCCCGACCGGCCCGATCCCAGCGCCGAACCCGCCGTCGAGCCTGCCGCACGCTCCGGTTCCACCGACGTGCCACCCCCCGACGCCGGCCCCGCCGACCCACCCCCGGCCGGTGCCGGCCCCATCGACGAACTGACCACCGGCGTCGCACCAACTGCCGGCGCCGTTCCCGCCGTCGAGCCGCCCGACCGCCCCGATCCCAGCGCCGACGCGCCGGTCGAACCCCCCGCCGGCC
>JBBJOU010000155.1:0-5613 GCA_037724305.1 Acidimicrobiales bacterium | reverse complement strand
CAGCGGTGGAGAAGCCGCCGTTGCGGTCGGGCGTCCACTGCATCGGCGTGCGCACGCCGTCGCGGTCGCCCAGATAGATGTTGTCGCCCATGCCGATCTCGTCGCCGTAGTACATGACCGGCGACCCCGGCATCGAGAACAGCATGGCGTGGAACAGCTCGGCCACCCGGCGGTCGTTGTCGAGCAGCGGGAACAGCCGCCGGGAGATGCCGACGTTCCGCTTCATGAGCGGGTCCTTGGCGTACTCGGCGTACATGTAGTCGCGGTCGTCGTCGGTGACCATCTCGAGGGTCAGCTCGTCGTGGTTGCGCAGGAAGATCCCCCACTGGCACCCCTCGGGGATGGCCGGGGTGTGGGCCAGGATCTCGGTGATCGGGTAGCGCTGCTCGCGGCGCACCGCCATGAACATCCGGGGCATCAGCGGGAAGTGGAAGCACATGTGGCACTCGTCGCCGTCGCCGTAGTAGTCGACGACGTCCTCGGGCCACTGGTTGGCCTCGGCCAGCAGCACCTTGCCGGGGAACTCGTCGTCGACCATGCGCCGCACCCGCTTCAGGTACTCGTGCGTGGGCGGGAGGTTCTCGCCGTTGGTGCCGTCGCGCTCGAACAGGTAGGGCACGGCGTCGAGGCGGAAGCCGTCGAGGCCGAGGTCGAGCCAGAACCGCACGGCGTCGAGCATCGTGTCGGCGACCTCGGGGTTGTCGTAGTTGAGGTCGGGCTGGTGGTGGAAGAACCGGTGCCAGTAGTACTGCTGGCGGTGCTGGTCGAAGGTCCAGTTCGACGGCTCTGTGTCGACGAAGATGACCCGGGCCTCGTTCCAGCGCTGGTCGTCGTCGCCCCACACGTACCAGTCGGCCTTGGGGTTGTCGCGGCTCGACCGGCTCTCCTGGAACCACGGGTGGGCGTCGCTGGTGTGGTTCATGACCATGTCGGCGATGACCCGGATGCCCCGACGGTGGGCTTCCTGGATGAGCTCGGCCGCGTCGTTCACGTCGCCGTAGGCGGGCAGCACGCTGAAGAAGTCGGCGATGTCGTAGCCGCCGTCGCGCAACGGCGAGTCGTAGAACGGCAGGAGCCAGAGGCAGTCGACGCCCAGCCATTCGAGGTAGTCGAGCTTGGCGGTGATGCCCTTGAGATCGCCGGTGCCGTCGCCGTTGGCGTCGTAGAACCCGCGCACCAGGACCTCGTAGAAGACCGCCCGCTGGAACCAGGTGGTGTCGGTGGGGTCGATGGGGCCGCCGGCCACCTCAGGCCCCGACCGGGCGCAGCGCCAGGACGTGGGCAACCCGGCCCTCGGCCGGGTCGAAGCGCACGTAGGGGTCGGGGCCGTGCCAGGTAAACGTCTCTCCGGTGAGGGTGTCGTGGGCCTCGTAGGCGCCGCCGCCCCCGAGGCCGAGCGCCCCGAGGTCGAGGCGCAGCTGCCCGTCGCGCATGAGGAGGGGGTCGAGGTTCACGATGACGAGCACCGGGTCGGTGCCGTCGGGCGCCGTCTTGGAGTAGACGAGCAGGTTCACGTCGTCGGTCGAGTGGTGGAAACGCAGGGTGGCCATCTCGGCAAGGGCCGGGTGCGACCGGCGGGCGGCGTTGAGGGCGGCGATCAACGGCACCAGCGAGTCGGGGGCGTCCCAGTCACGCGCCTTCACCTCGTACTTCTCGCTGTGGAGGTACTCGGTGTTGGCATCGGACTGCGTCTGGTTCTCGCAGAGCTCGAAGCCGCTGTAGATCCCCCAGTTCGGGCTCACGGTGGCGGCGAGCACGGCCCGGAGGGCGAAGGCAGCGGGGGGGCCGTCGCGGAGCGGGCCGGCGAGGATGTCCTGGGTGTTGGTCCAGAAGCTCGGACGGAAGTAGTCGACGTCGGGCACCGTCGCCAACTCATCGCCGTACTCGCGCAGCTCCGCCGCCTCGTCGCGCCACGTGAAGTAGGTGTAGCTCCACGTGAAGCCCAGCGCCGCCAGGGCGTGCATCACCTTGGGGCGGGTGAAGGCCTCGGAGAGGAAGCACACGTCGGGGTGGCGTGACTGCACCTCCGCGATGACCCACTCCCAGAAGACGAAGGGCTTGGTGTGGGGGTTGTCGACCCGGAACACCCGGACGCCCTCACCGATCCAGTGCTCGAGCACGTCGCGACAGGCCTCCCACAGCGCCACCCGGTCGGCGTCGTCGGCCGGCCAGAAGTCGATGGGGAAGATGTCCTGGTACTTCTTCGGCGGGTTCTCGGCGTAGCGGATCGACCCGTCGGGACGGTGGTGGAACCACTCAGGGTGCTCGCGCACCCACGGGTGGTCGGGCGAGCACTGCAGGGCGTAGTCGAGCGCGACCTCGATCCCCTGCTCCCGTGCGTCGGCGACCAGCGTGCGGAACTCGGCGGCGGTCCCCAGCTCGGCGTGGATGGCGGTGTGGCCCCCCTCGTCGGAGCCGATGCCCCACGGGCTGCCGGGGTCGTCGGGGCCGGCGACCAGCGTGTTGCCCCGGCCCTTGCGGTGGGTGGTGCCGATGGGGTGGATGGGCGGTAGGTAGAGGACGTCGAAGCCCATCTCGGCGACGGCGGCCAGGCGCTTGCCGGTACCGACGAACCCGCCCTCGCTGCGGGGGAAGAGCTCGTACCACGCCGGCGCCTTCGCCCACGCCGGGTCGACGCGCAGGCCGACGGGCGCGCTGGCGGTGAGGTCGTGGAGGTCGACGACCGGGGCGAGCGCCGCGGCCAGGGCGTCGTCGAGGGCGATCGCCAGCTTGGTGGCGAGCGTGCAGGTGACGCTGCGCAGGGTGGTGATCACCTCGGCCAGCCGCGGCCGCAGGGTCGACGGCGCGCCAGGGGCGAGCGCCTCGAGCAGGCGCGCACCGACCTCGAGCTCGACCTCCACGTCGGGGTCGTGCGCCGCCGCCCGGGCCTCGAGGTGGTGGCGCCAGGTGCCGAACCGGTCGGTCCACGCCTCGATCGCCAGGGTGTGCATGCCACACGTCGCGGGCTCCACGTGACCCTCGAAACGGTCGTTGCCGAGCGCCGTCATCGGCGAGTAGGTGGGCTCGTCGTCGCCGGGGCCGGTCAGGACGAGGCGGGCGGCGACGCTGTCGTGACCGTCACGGAACACGTCGGCCACGACGAGCGAACGGTCGCCCACCACCCCCTTGGCGGGATGGCCCGTCGGGGTACGGGGCCGGAGGAGGACGAGGACGAACTTGCCGAGGGGCACGGGGCTCTTGCCTACCATCTTTGCCGCGAACTGACACCCGACGTCAGTGGCCGCGGGCGATCCACTCGTCGAGCTGGGGGGCCTCGGCGCCGATGGTGGTGCTGTCGCCGTGGCCGGTGAGCACCTCGGTCTCGGGCGGGAGCACCAGGAGCTTGTCCCTGATGCTCTCGATGATGGCGGGGAAGCTGGAGAAGCTGCGGCCGGTGGCCCCGGGCCCACCGTTGAACAGGGTGTCGGCGCTGAACACCACGCCGGTGGCGGCGTCGTGCAGGCACACCCCGCCGGGGGTGTGGCCCGGGGTGTGCAGGACCGCCAGTTCATGGCCGCCGGCTCGGAGCACGTCGCCCTCGGCCAGGGCGCCGTCGGGCTCGTCGTCGGGGTAGACGTGGCCCCACAGCTCGTGGTCGTCGGGGTGCAGCAGGATCGGGGCGCCGGTGGCCTCGGCCAGGGCGCGGCCGGCGTTGATGTGGTCGTTGTGGCCGTGGGTGGCCACGATGGCGACGACCCGCCGGCCGGCGACGGCGGCGATGATCGGCTCGTGGTCGTGGGCGGCGTCGACGATGAGCACCTCGTGCTCGTCGCCCACCAGCCACACGTTGTTGTCGACCTCGTAGTCGCCGCCGTCGAGGCTGAAGATCCCGCTGGTCACGACGCGCTGCACACCGGGGGCGACGGTGGTCGGGGGGCTCACAGGACCACGACCGATCGCAGGACCTCGCCGCGCTCCATCTTGTGGAACGCCTCCTCGACGCCGTCGATGCCGATGGTCTCGCTGACGAACCGGTCGAGCGGGAGACGCCCTTGGAGGTGGAGGTCGACGAGCAGGGGGAAGTCGCGCTCGGGCAGGCAGTCGCCGTACCAACTCGACATCAGCGAGCCACCCCGGCCGAAGACGTCGATCATCGGCACGTCGAAGCGCGTCTGAGGACCGGGCACTCCCACGAGGACGCAGCGCCCGGCGAGGTCGCGGGCGTAGAAGGCCTGCTCGAGCACCTCCGGGTTGCCGACGGCATCGATGCAGACGTCGGCCCCGAACCCGCCGGTGGCGGCGCGAATGGCCTCGACCGGGTCGACCTTCGAGGCGTCGACGGTGTGCGTGGCCCCGAAGTCCTTCGCCCAAGCCAGCTTGCGGGCGTCGAGGTCGACGGCGACGACCGTGGTCGCGCCGGCCAGCACCGCGCCGGCGATGGCGGCGTCGCCCACGCCGCCGCAGCCGAACACGGCGACGCTCTCGCCCCGCTCGACGGCGCCGGTGTGCATCGCGGCGCCGAGTCCCGCCATCACGCCGCAGCCGAGCAGGCCGGCCACCTCGGGTCGGGCGGCGGGATCGACCTTCGTGCACTGGCCGGCGGCGACGAGCGTCTTCTCGGCGAAGGCGCCGATGCCGAGCGCCGGGGTGAGGGCCTCGCCGTCGAGGGTCAGCCGCTGGGTGGCGGTGTGGGTGGCGAAGCAGTACCACGGCTTGGCCTTGCGACACGCCCGGCACGTCCCGCACACCGCTCGCCAGTTGAGGATCACGAAGTCGCCGGGAGCGACATGGCTGACGCCCTCGCCCACCGACTCCACGATGCCCGCCGCCTCGTGACCTAACAGGAACGGGAATGCGTCGCTGATCGCGCCCTCGCGGTAGTGCAGGTCGGTGTGGCACACCCCGCACGCCTGCACCCGGACCAGCGCCTCCCCCGGACCGGGATCGGGCACCTCGATGGTCACGACCTCGACCGGCGCCTTCACCGTCCGGGCGACCACCGCTCGCACCTCGTGGGCCACGATCTCCCCCTCTCCCTCGGCTGCCCGCCCACCTTCGCGCGAAGCGGCGGACGGGTCACGAGTCGAGCGACAGAGACGCCCCCAGCCGTAGGAACGGACGAGGCAGGCGCATCGTGCGGTGGTGCCCGGGGGAACGCCGCGAACGCGTCGTCGGCGCACCCGGCACAGGACGCCCGGACCTCGAGAGCGACGGGCCGAGGATCCCGAAGGGCGACTGAGGCGAGACACCGCCGCCCCGACACCTCGCCTCAGCCCAGGTGGGCGAAGGCCTCGGCCCGGTCGCTGGTGCCGGCCACGACGAGGACGTCGCCTTCCTGGAGCACCGTGTCGGCGGTGGCGTAGGTGAAGACGTCGCCCACCGGCTTGATGCACACGACGGTGACGCCGTACTTGGCCCGCACCCCGACGTCAGTGAGCGACCGGCCCACGAGCTCGGCCGGGGTGACGGTCTCGACCATGGCGAACTGCTCGTCGAGCTGGAACCAGTCGATCACCCGCCCACCGACGAGGTGGGCCACCCGGCGCCCCATGTCGGCCTCGGGGAAGACCACGTGGTGGGCGCCGATGCGCTCGAGGATGCGGCCGTGCGGCTCCGAGACGGCCTTGGCCCAGATCTCGGCCACCCCGAGGTCGACGATGCCCGAGGTGGCCA
>JBBJOU010000154.1:0-5637 GCA_037724305.1 Acidimicrobiales bacterium | reverse complement strand
TGACGGCACCGTACGACGGGCGCCCTGTGGCCGGGAAGAGGGTCAACGCCCGGAAAACCGGGGACCGGCGGTGGACGTCCTGTGGACGCGACGGTGCGCACGCGGCCGGGCCCGGCGTGGCACGCTGATGGGGTGCCTGCGGACCGGTTGCGCTTCGACTGCCCCCGCTGTGACCGGGAGAGCGACGAACGCCTCTACGGACCGTGCGAGCGGTGCCGGGTCGAGTTGCGGACGCTGTTCTCGCGAGCGGCCCGGCCGGTCGTGGCGCCGGCCTACGAACCGAAGGTCAACGTCACGCCCAACGCCGTCGCCACCAAGGACTGATCTGCCGGCGCCCCCGCTTCCCCAGGCGGCGCCGTGGCGTGGTTGATGCGCAGGCGTCGCACCAGTGCCGGCCGCACGGCGGGCCGACCCCCGTCGGGCAACGGGGCCTCGTCGCTCCACCTCCGGTGGGCGTGGCGGGGCGCCGAACCCGACCTGGTGGAGGTGACCGCCACGCTCACCGTGCTCGAGCGCCCGGCGGTGCCCCGCCTCGCGTTCTGGGCGCTGCAAGCCGGCTTCGTGGGCCCGGGCGGTCGCCGCCATGGTGCCGGCCACGTCGGGCTCCAGCACCACCCCCACCACCCCGGCTCGGCGGCCGCCAACTGGGGTGGCTACGGCGCCGACGGACGCGAGTTGGCGGGTTCGGCGTTGACGATCCCGTCGGCGACCGGGAACGCCAACACCGGCGATTGGATCTGGGAGGCGGGTCGGCCCTACGTGCTGGCCGTGCGCCGGGGAGCGGACGGGTGGATCGGCTCCGTCGACGGCATGGCGCTGCGGGCGCTGCACGCCGGCGGCGACCACCTCGCCGGTGTCTCCGTCTGGAGCGAGGTCTTCGCCCACTGCGAGGAGCCGGGCGGGGCCGTCCGATGGTCGGACCTCGGCGGGCACACCGCCGATGGCACGCCGGTGGCCCCCGTCGCGGTCGTCGTCAACTACCAGTCCCACGCCGCCGGCGGCTGCTCGAACACCACCGCCGAGATCGACGACGGCGGGTTCGTCCAGCGCACCGCGACTCGACGAGTCGTTCCGCAGGGTGCCCGCCTGGCGCTCAGCGCACCTCGACCCGGCGGGAGTCCTCGACCAGGTTGATCTGGTACAGCACCTCGTCGAGCTTGTCGCCCGCCTCGATGGCGCCGAAGCGCTGCGGGCGCTCCGGGGTGCAGCACGACGCCAGGGGCGACAGCACCGTCCACGGCGTCGGGTGACAGAACTGCACCACGCTGTAGCGCTCGACCGGCTCGGCGCCGGGCGGCGCCACCACCCGGTGGATGCCGGTGGGGATCACGCCGTTCGAGATCTGCTCGAGCATCATGCCGGTGTTGACGATCACCCGGCCCTCGGGGGCCACGGCATCGACCCAGGCGTCGTCGACCAGCACCTGCAAGCCCGGCGCGGTGGCGCGGGGCAGGGCGGTGGTGAGGTTGATGTCGCCGTGGGCGCCGGCCCAGACGTGAGCGTGGCTGGGGGCCAGGTCCATGGGCGGGTAGCGGATGGCGCGGGTGAGGGTGGTGCCGTCGCGGAGCATGTCGTCGAAGAGCGACTCGTGGGCGCCGAGCCCGACGGCGATCACCCGCAGGAACCGCTTCTGGAGGTCCAGCACCCGGTCGTGGAACGTGCCCAGCACCTCGGTGATGCCGGGCACGGCGGCCTCGGGCAGCACCTGGTCGCCGTAACGGTGCGGGTACTTGGTGCGCAGCGGGTGCCCGGCGGGCACCGACCGGCCCCAGTTGAGCATCTCCTTGAAGTCGGGGACGTCGGCCGACGCCGCCGTCTCGACCAGCAGCCCGGTGTAGCCCGTCTGGCCGTGCGACCCGGGGGCGACGAAGGTGAGCTTCTCCTCGACCGGCCGGGAGAAGAACTCGGCCAGCATCCCGTAGGCGTCGTCGATGAGCCCCTCGCCCACGTCGTGGCTGGTGTAGACGAACCCGGTGGCCAGGCTGGTGCGCACCCCGTCGACCACGGCCCGACGGGCAGTGGCGTCACCCTGCTCGAAGGCCAGCAGGTCGACGTCGAGGATGGCGTCGGAGGTGCTCACGGACGGGCGCCCGGCTACTTCTCGGCGACCGTCACCGAGCGCATGGTCGTGCCGACCTTCACCTGCTGGGCGATCTCGACGCCCGAGGTCACGATGCCGAACAGGTTGTAGGCCTTGTCGAGCTTGGTCGTGCAGTCGTCGATGCAGATGAAGAACTGGCTCCCGTTGGAGTCAGGGCCGGCGTTGGCCATGGCCAGGGTGCCGACGACGTACTCGCCCTGGACCGGTTCGTCGGCGAAGCGGTAGCCGGGCCCGCCGCGGCCGGTGCCCTCGGGGTCGCCGCCCTGGATGACGAAGCCGGGGACGACCCGGTGGAAGGTGAGGCCGTCGTAGAAGCCGTCGCGGGCGAGGGCGACGAAGTTGTTCACCGTGGTCGGGGCGAGCTTCGGGTCGAGCTCGGCCACGATCTCGCCGGCGTCGGTGTCGAAGGTGACGACGTAGGTGGTGTCGAGGTCGATCTGCATCGAGGGCGGAGAAGCCATGAGCGAACCCTAACGTCTCTGGATGTCGCGTCCCGGAACCAGGACCCCCCTCGACGGCCGCGAGCGGGTGCAGCTCTGCGCCCGCATGGAGGAGCTCGGCCCGGACGCCCCGACCCTCTGCGGGCGATGGTCCACCTTCGACCTCGCCGCCCACCTGGTCGTGCGGGAGCGGAACCTGCTCGCCACCCCCGGCATCCTCGTCGAGTTCGGCCCGTTCCCCGGCCTCACCGCGTCGGCGATGGCGCGCCAGAAGCGCCGGGGCTATGGCGCGGTGCTCGAGCGGGTCCGCACCGGGCCGCCGCCGGGGCCGTTCGCCGTCCCCGCCCTACGCGAGGTCCTCAACCTCGGCGAGTACTTCATCCACCACGAGGACGTCCGCCGGGCCAACGCCATGACGGAGCCCCGGGCCGGCATCGACGACGTGCACGAGCGCCTGTGGTCGGTCCTGCGCCGCCTGGGCAAGCGGTTGTTCAGAGCGGTGCCGGCCGACCACGGCGTCACCCTGGTGACGCCGGGCCACGACCCGCTGGTGCTGCGCGACCGGCCGGGCAGCTCGGTGCGGGTCCTGGGCGAACCCGGCGAGCTCCTGCTCTACGGCTACGGCCGCCGGGACGCCGCCCACGTCGTGCTCGAGGGCGACGACGCCGCCGTCGACGCGGTCGGGCGCGCGCCGATGGGCATCTGAGGGGTCACGGGCTCGCCGGCGCCACGTGCGGGCGGACGGCCGCCAGGTTCTGGCACAGGAACGGGTCCCGCCCGATCAGCCAGGTCGGCGCCAGCTCCTTGGCGTAACGCTCGAAGTAGACCAGCTGCTTGAGGATGAGGACCATCTCGGTGGGCACGATCGCCCCGAGGTCCACGAACATCTTCACCGTGGACTGCAGGACGACGCCCAGGCCGATCTCCTCGAGGGACTGGTCGAACAGGGGGTCGAGGAGCGCGCCGATCAGCCGGCCGGTGTCCTCGTCGGACCCGACGGTCTCGGGGATGGCGCCGACGTCCTTGAAGGCGCGAGCGAGCGTCGCGTAGTCGCCGGTGAGGGCGGTGACCTCCAACATGGTGGCGAGCACCCGCTTCCAGCCGGGTTCGAGCTCGCCCATGATCCCGAAGTCCAGGAACGCCAACCGACCGTCGTCGAGCACCCACACGTTGCCGGCGTGAACGTCACCGTGGAACGGGCCGTGCACGCAGGCCGCCTCCAACCATGCCTTCACCGCGACCCGTACGAGCAGCTCGGCGTCGACCTCGGCGTACCCCGGCGTGGCGCTGAACCGGTCGATGGGGGTGCCGTACACGCGTTGCATGCAGAGGGTCCGGGGCCCGCACCGCTCCCAATGGACCTCGGGCGCGGTGATCTCGTGGTTGTCGCCGAAGTCGTGCAGCGTGCTGCGGAACTGGTCCTGGCGGCGCGCTTCGAGGGCGAGGTCGAGCTCCTGGGTGGTGACGCGGTGCAGGTCCTCGACGATGCCCACCGGGTTGGTCCCCGCCAACCGACGCACGCGGCCGGCCAGTCGGGCGGCGCGGTGCATGATCCGCAGGTCGGTGATCATCCGATCGGCGATGTCCGGGCGTTGCACCTTGACGACCGCCTGGCGACCGTCGTTGAGCACGCAGGCATGGACCTGCGCGGTCGATGCCGCCGACAGAGGCACCTCGTCGAACTCGGCGAACGCCTCGTCGAGGGTCAGGCCGAGGTCGGCTTCCACCACGGCCCGCACGGCGGCGAACGGCGCCGGCTCGAGCCGGTCGAGACAGCGCCGGCACGCCTCCGAGAGCGTCGTCGGGAACAGCCCCGGTGAGGAGGCGGCCAGTTGGCCGAGCTTCACGAAGGTGGGACCCAGCCGCTCCATGGCGTCGACGCAGCCCCCGGCCAGCGCCGGGCCGATCTTCTGGCGCCGGACCACGGCACGGGCGGACGCCCGAACGGCGTGGCCGGCGAACGTGCCGGCGACGGCGCCCATCCGCCGAAGCTCCCTGGCCCCGAACGCCCCGAGCGGCGCCGCGACCGCGACGCCACCGACCACTGGAGCGGTGCCTGGGGTCGCGCCCGCGAGCACGGCGCACTCGACTTGTCTCCTGGTTGCACCGAGCATGGACACGTCCCCTCCGGACCACCGTGGCCCTCCTCGTCCGTGGCCCGGGCGCCTCGGTGCGGAGCCGCCCGTCGGTCTTCCTCAGGTGGGGACGGAGGACCGACTGGGTGTACGGACGATCTGGTGCTGACCGAGGCTACCAAGTCCTGTCGGCAGCAGTCCCCGTCGAGGTGGGCCCGGTCGCGCTCGGCAACGGGCGGGGCGATGACGACCCGTCGGCACTGGCCGCCAGAGCGCGCGCGCTCGCTGCTCGCGGGCGACCGCCGGATCGAGCCGGCCTAGCTCGTCGCCACCGGCGGGTGTCGTTCGCCGGCCCGGCTGATCACGCCCTGCCAGGGCCGCAGCAGCGGGCGGGCCCGCCCCGAGCAGCGGGCATCGGGATAGCCCGACACCAGGGCGCGGGCGGCCTCGGCCGCAGCCCGGGCCACGGCGACGACGTCGGCGCGACCCTCGTCGCCCACGCGTGACCACGCCGCGGCGGCGAGGACGGCGGCACCGGCACGGTGGGCGGCGAGGCCGGCCGCTCGTTGCTGGTGGGTGCGGCGGAGGGCGGCGGCGACGGCGAGCTCGGCCCGCCAGTGGGCGACCTCGCCGTCGGCGGTGGCGTGTTGCTCCCGCAGCGCGGCGGCGACCTCCATGATGTCGTCGAGCTGGAGCGTCGCCAGGCACCGGTAGAACTGTTCTGGTCGCATGGCCACCTCCCGAACGTCGTCGGCCACTGCCAGTGTCGGCAGCAACGTCGGTGATTCGAGGCCGGTTCCCACATCACTGTCGGCTTCGCCGCAGGGAAGGGCGGGGACGGCTGCGCCGGCGTTCATGCTGTTCCGACCGACCCAAGGCCTCGCAGGCTCGGCCGGGTCGGTCGGCGGGGTGCCCGGCACGGTGGCGAACATCGCCTGCACGCGGCGATGGCGGTCTGGTTGGGGTTCGCCGGGTCAGGGGACGGGGAGGAGGCTGTAGGTGCGGGACTGGGCCAGGACGG
>JBBJOU010000153.1:0-5672 GCA_037724305.1 Acidimicrobiales bacterium | reverse complement strand
GAGATCGTGGCCGTCGACACCCCGACGGGCGTCGGCCTCGGCGCCCTCCGCCTCGCCATCGACCGGGTGGTGGCCGCCGTCCCCGTCGCCGGCGACACCGGTCGGGCCCGGCTGTGGGTCGACCGCTGCTTCGCCACCGCCGGCGCCGGCACCGTGGTCACCGGGACCCTCACCGGCGGCGGGCTGGCGGTCGACGACGAGGTCGAGGTGGTAGGGCCCACGGCCGGCCGGCGACCGGCGCGCATCCGCGGCCTGCGGGCCCAGGGCGACCCGGTGGGGGCCGTCGGCCCCGGTAACCGGGTGGCGGTCGCCCTGGCCGGCGTGGCCCACCGCGACGTCGCCCGCGGCGACGCCGTCGTGCATCCCGGCAACTGGCACCTCACCACCGTGGTCGACGCCTCGTTGCGGGTGCTCGACGCCCTCGACCACGACGTCTCCCGACGCGGCGCCTGGCTCGCCTACCTCGGCTCCGGTGAGCACCCCGCCGCAGTGCGCGTCCTCGGGCCCGACCGCTTGGCGCCCGGCGACGAGGGGGCCGTGCGCCTCCGGCTCCCCCACGCCCTCGCCCTCGCCCCCGGCGACCGCTTCGTGCTGCGCGAGTCCGGGCGGGGCGAGACCGTCGGCGGCGGCGCGGTGCTCGATGTCGAGCCCGTGCTGCCCGCCGCCCGAGCCCGGCCCGACCGCGACCCCGCCCGCGTGGTCGCCGAGCGAGGCTGGGTGGCGGCCGACCACCTGGGCCGCCTGCTCGGGAGCCCGCCGCCGCCGACCGCCGGCACCGCCGTCGGCCGGTGGGTCGTGGCCCCCGCCGCGCTCGCCGCCGCGGTCGACGAGCTCAGGAGCGCGGTGGCCGCCGCCGGCGCCCTCGGCCTCGACGTCGCCACCCTCGACGAGCGCGCCCGAGCCGTGATCGACCGCGTCGACGAGATCGTCGTCGCTGGCGGGCGGGCCACCGAGGCGGGGACGGTCGACCCCCTCGCCGCCCACCCCTACCTCGCCGCCTTGGCGGCGGCGCCGGTCGCGCCGCCCGCGCCCGAGACCGCCGGCGTCGAGCGCGCCGAGCTCCGGGCCCTCGTACAGCGGGGCCTGGTGGTCGAGAGCGACGGCCACCACTTCGCCCCGGAGGCGATCGCCGCCGCCGCCCGCGCCGTCGCCGCCCTGCTCGTCGACCGCCCCGACGGCGTGACCGTGAGCGACGTGCGCGACGCCCTCGCCACCAGTCGCAAGCACGCCCTGCCGCTGCTCGCCGTGCTCGACACCACCGGTGTCACCCGTCGCCGGGGCGATCTCCGCGTCGGCGGACCGCGCCTGCCCGCCCCTGGCTAGCGCGCACCGAGGCGCCGCGGAGGGGCACCCCGGGTCGCGCGACCGGCCGACGACGCAGGTTCAGCCGTCGCCGGTGACGGCAGCGATCACGAACAGCAGGGTCACCACCACGACGGCCCCGATCATCGACCACCCGAAGGGTGAGCGGGGCCGGGCGCGCCGGCGGCGCTGGTCGGCGACGAAGCCCCGGAGGTGGGTCGGCATCCGCTCCAGGTCGCGCCGGAGGCGGAAGCGGCCCACGGCGGCGAGCGCCCCCACGACGGCGACGAGACCGAGCGCCGCGCCGAGCGGACCCCAGGAACCGCCGACGGTCACCGCGATGCGCAGGACGACGAGGGCGGCGACGGCGCCGGCGATGCCGATGGCGCCGAACGACCGGGCGGTGGCATCGGCGTTGCTGCGGGCGACGTCGTCGCCCGGGTTCAGCGCCGAGGCGCGGGCGAAGAGCTCGAGGGCCTCCTGGCGCCGACCGAGCGATTGGAGGGCGGCGCCGAGGTTGTTGAGGGCGGCAGGGTCGTCGGGGTGCTCGGCCAGCACCCGGCGGAACGCGCCGGCCGCCTCCTCGTTGCGCTGCATGCGCAGCAGCGTGAGGCCCCGCACCGACCAGGCGTCGAGGAAGGCGGGGTCGAGGCCGAGAGCGTGGTCGGTGGCGGCGATCGCCGCCGCCGGGTCGCCGTTGGCGAGCGCCACGCGTCCCAGGCAGCTGTGCCCGGCCGGGTCGGCCGGGTCCAGCGCGACGGCGGTGACGGCCCACTCCCGGGCCCGCCGGGGGTCGTCCGCCTCGAGGAGGGCGATGGCGCCCACCCGCGCCGGCCACGCCCACGCCGGCGCCAAGGCGACGGCCCGCTCGGCGGCGCGGACGGCGGCGGCGGGGTCGACGGTGAGCAGGGCCCGGGCGAGGAGGGCGTGCACGATCGGGTCGTCGGGATCGTCGGCGGCCGCCCGACCCAGCATCGCCGCCGCCTCGGCGGCACGGTTGAGGCCGAGCAGCGCCTGCGCCCGGGCGACGAGGCCGGCGCCGGACCTTGCCTCGTCCGGCTCCCCGCCACGATCGCTCACGGCGAGGTGAGTACGGTCGCCCGCTCGCTCACAGGAGCCGGCGCGACCGGAGGTAAGCGAGGAGGTCGTCGTACTGGCCGTCGACGTTGGCGAACTGGGCCACGTTGCGGGCGCTCTCGAACCATGGCCCGGCGCTCGGGCGCACCTCCTTGGCCGCCGCGTCGAGGTGGTGCTGGGCCACCGGGAGGGGCGTGCCGGTGCGCACCGCGTCGGCCATGGCCCGCTCCACCGCGCCCTGGCAGACGAGGCGCAGGTCGGCCCCCGAGCACCCGTCGGTGCGTTCGGCCACGGGCTCGAGGCGCACGCCGGTGGCCACCGGCCGGTCGCGCAGGTGGTGGGCGAGGATGGCCAGGCGCGCCGACCGGTCAGGGGGCAACACCAGCAGCGTGCGGTCGAAGCGCCCGGGACGGCGCAGGGCGGGGTCGACATCCCACGGTGCGTTGGTGGCGCCGAGCACGAACACGCCGTCGTCGGCGGCGGTGCCGATGCCGTCGAGCTCGGCCAGGAGCTGCGCCACCACGTTGCGCCCACCGGAGCGGGCCAAGTTCGCCCGCTTGTGGCCCAGCGCGTCGACCTCGTCGAGGAAGAGCACGCACGGGGCGGCCCGCCGGGCCTCGTCGAAGACGGCGTGGAGGTTGCGCTCCGACTGCCCGATGAACATGTCGAGCACGTCGTGGAGGCCGATGGTGATGAACCGCACGTCGAGCTCGCCCGCCACCGCCCGGGCCAGGTAGGTCTTGCCGCAGCCCGGCGGACCGTAGAGGAGGAGCCCTCCCCGCAACGACGATCCGTACATCGCCCGCAGCTCGGGATTGCGCAGCGGCCCCAGGAACGACGCCTCCAGACGCAGCTTCACGTCCTCGAGCCCACCGACATCGGCAAGCGTGACCCGGTTCCGGCGGTCCTCGTCGAGCACCTCGCGCAGGAACCGCTCGACATCGTCGTCGCCACCGTCGACGGGGACCGGGGCGAGCACCTCGTCGGCCGGCGGAGGCGGCGTTGCTGACGACGGGGGCGCGGCCGACGGCGTCGACGGTGGGGGGCTTGCCACGACGCCCAGCGCGTCGGCCAGGCGCCGGTAGGAGGCGGCCCGCTCGGTGTGGCCGGCGGCCAGGGCGGCACGCGCCGCGACGTCGAGCAGGGCGTGGTCGTCGGGACGCTCGGCCAACAGCGCGGTCGCGTGGGCGAGGGCGTCGTCGGGCCGGTCGGCGTCGACGAGCAGGCCCGCCAGGTGCGTCCGCAGCGCGGTGTTGGTGGGGTCGCCAGCGACGGCCGCCTCGATCGCTGCCACCACTGCCGGGTCGATCCCCACGGGCGTGGACTGTAGGGCAGCGGCGCTCGATCGGAGCGCGCCACCGACCGGCACCGGGAGCGACGGACCGGGTGCCCGACCCCCCGAGCGGGCACATGGTCCGACGTCGCCCCCGGCCGCCGGCCGGCGCGGCTGGTGCGTTACGCCCCGCGTTGCGCGAGCAGGGTGCGGCGCTCGCTCTCGTTGCGGCCACCCCAGATGCCGTGGGGCTCCTTGATGTCGAGCGCGTACTCAAGGCACGGTCGCCGGACCGGGCAGGTGGCGCAGATCGCCTTGGCCCGCTGCTCCCGCGCCCCCTTCTCGTCCTTGCGCTCGAAGTGGGAGGGCGGGAAGAACACGGTGGCCTGCGGCCCGCGGCACGACGCCTTCCCCTGCCACGCATCATCAGTGCGAAGCGCGCTCATCCCGCAGCGTCCCCCTTTCCTGGAAGGCGCCCGAAGCTAGACCCCGCCCCCAGCCCGAACAAGGGGCAACTGCCGCAAGCATTGCGCTCGCGATCGTTCGCGCTCGTTGCGGTCAGACACTACCGAGCGCAACGATGGCGACGGCGACGGCAACGGCGAGCCCGGCGGAGGCGATGGCCGCCCGCCGGGACGCGAGGCTGGTCCGATCGGTCAACACGTGCTCGGCGGCGGTGCCGATCACGGGCCCGGCCACGAGGAGCCCGACGCCGAGGGTGAGGACGCCGAAGATCACGATGCCAGCGAGCAGCAACAGCACCATCCGCCAGGACGAGTCCCGGGTCGACGGACGCAGGCCCCGGGTGAGCACGAACACGATCGCGGCCACCCCGACAACCACGCCGACGACGAACCCGAGGACGACCTCGCCGACACCGGCGAGAAACACGCCCGGGTTGGCGTTGGCGGCGCGGTCGCCGAAGTAGTACCCCAGTCCGACGCACACGGCGAAGGCGACGAGGGCGACGAGCTGGGCGAGCACGCCTACTGCGAAACCGGAGACCTCGGGCCCTGGCGGGGACGAGCGACGCACGGTAGTGGCGGGCCGGGTCGAGACCATCACTGCTCGGGGGCTTGGCCCCCGCCCCCCGTCGTCGTGCGGCTCGCTGGCGCTGGCGCGCCGGACATTGCCTCGCTGCGTTCGGTCATGGCCCCACCCTCGCTCACCGCCGTGGCTACCGCCCTGGGGGGTTCCCCCCAACGTGTATGGCTGTCACACCCCTTCGTCATGATGGGATGGATGAAGCTCGCCACCGGCACGATCCTCGTTGATGAGCCCGCTCCCGGCCCTGGCGGTGTCGCTCTCTACGCCCGGGTGTCGTGCTCCGATCAGCGTGGCGACCTGGAGCGCCAGTTGGCGCGCCTCGTCGAGGTGGCCACCTCGATTGGCAGTGGCCTGAACGGGTCTCGGTCCAAGATCAAGGCGCTGCTTCGCGACCCGGCCGTGGGCGTCATCGTCGTCGAGCACCGCGACCGCCTGGCCCGCTTCGGTGTGGAGTACGTGGAGGCCGCGCTCGCTGCCACCGGTCGTCGCCTGGTGGTGGTCGCCGAGGCCGAGGTGGCCGACGACCTGGTGCGGGACATGGTGGAGGTGCTCACCAGCTTCTGCGCCCGCATGTACGGACGGCGTTCGGCTCGTCACCGGGCGGAGAAGGCGGTTCACGCCGCCGCTGACGGTGGGGGGCAGGCGGCATGAGGGTCGCCCAAGCGTACCGCTTCGAGCTGAACCCGAACGATGTCACCGCCGGCGGGATTGCCAGCCATGTGGGCGCCGACCGGTTCGCTTTCAACTGGGGCTTGGCGCTGGTGAAGGCCCGTCTGGGCGAGCGGGCCCGGGTGTTGGAGCAGGCCCTGGTGGAGGGCCTGTCCGCCCGGGAGGGCGAGGCCCTGGCCAACACGGTGGTGGTCCCGTGGACGCTGGCGGCGCTGCGCAGAGAGTGGAACCGGGCCAAGGTCGATGTCGCCCCCTGGTGGGCGGAGAACTCCAAGGAGGCGTACTCCTCGGGGCTTGACCGCCT
>JBBJOU010000152.1:0-5695 GCA_037724305.1 Acidimicrobiales bacterium | reverse complement strand
CACCTAGACCGCCGCCGCGCGGCGCTCAGGGGGCGACGGTGTAGAGGACCGATCGGGCGGCGACGGCGCCGTCGCGCTCGACGACCACGGTGAAGCTGTGGGTGCCGACGTCGGGGCCGAGGTCGGCGGAGCCGGTGACCCGCTGGCGGTCGCCGTCGGCGCCCTCGGCAGTGGTGAGCAGGATCGAGTCGTCGAGGAGGAGGCTGACGTTGCGGCCGGCGGCCACGTGCACCTCGAAGTCGTCGCCGGGGGGCACCGGGGTGCTCGGGTCGACCTCGTACTCGATGCCGATGTCGCCGAAGAGGTCCTGGAAGGGGTCGACCTGGTGGATGCCGTCGGCGTCGGTGCGCACGGGGATGGCATCGGTGATCTGCGCGGTGCCGCCCTCCATGGCGACAGTCCCGGTGATGACGACGATCGACACGCCCGGGCCGGCGGCGGGGAGGGCGGCGACGAGGTACTCGGCGTCGGGGGAGCCGGCCCAGGCGCTGTAGCCCTCGGCGCGACCGGCGTCGACGACGTCGATCACCTGGTCGGCCAGGCCCCGCGAGGCGACATGGGTGAGGGCCACCGCGGTCGCGGTGTCACCGGCGGCGACGGCCTCCACCCACGCCCGCACGGTCTCCGCACGGTCGAGGTTCCCGGTCGGCGGTGCCGGCGGGACGGTCGTGACCGGGGACGGGTCCTCGGCGACCGGGACGGCGACCGGGACGGCGGGATCCGGGCCGGGGGCGGTGGTGGCGGGCGAGGCGGCGCCCGGGCCCGACGCGGCCGGAGCCATCGTCGTGGACCCCCCGCCGGCGGCGGGCGCCGACGAGGTGTCGTCGCTCTCGGCGCCGCAGGCGCCAGCGCCGAGAGCGAAGGTGAGGCTGAGCAGCAGGGCGGGGACGGTGCGGCGGATCATGGCTGGGCTGGTCTCCTGGGAGAGGCGGACAGCGGGTAGGACGGCGCCGGTGCCCGGACGCTTCCACGAAGGCGCACACGATCTGGGCAAGCGAGTAGGAACGGCGGAACGGCGCGGTACCGGGGTCGGCGGGAGACGGAGCGAATGGCGTGGGCATGAGGCGGCGGTGACCATCCGGTGAGCCCGTCGGCGGAGCGGGCGCGGCTGGCGGACCCCGCCTGGAAGCAGTGGGGGCCCTACGTCGCGGAGCGGGCGTGGGGGACGGTGCGCGAGGACTACAGCGTCCGCATCACGGTGGGCAACGCCGGGCCGGACACCGAGACGATCGACGTGCTGCCGACGGTGTGGTTCCGCAACACCTGGTCCTGGGCCTCGACGACTGGGTGCCCTTGCTGCGGGCCGACGGCGGGGTGGTCGTGGCCGAGCACCACGACCTCGGCGGTTGTTCGTCAGCTCGGCCGGCGACCCCGAGCAGCTGTTCTGCGACAACGAGTCCAACGCCGGTCGATGCCGCGTATCACGACAGCGACGGCAACACCTGAGCCTCGAGGTCGCGTGCAGCCATCTCGTCGTGGAGCCGGCGCAGTCCGCTGCGGATGCGGCTCTTGACGGTTCCTTCTGGCAGCGCGAGCAGTTTGGCGACGTCGCTGTAGGTGTGGCCGCCGAAGTAGGCGAGTGAGATCGCTTGGCGCTCGATGGCGGTGAGTCGGCTCATCAGCTTGCAGGCGTGGTCACCTGCGAGGCGGCCGAGCGCGGTTTCGTCGACGGCGGTGCCGCCCGGTCTGCGCTCGGCCAAGGTCGTGTGATCGCGGGCACGGCGAGAATCGCCGCTGCGGAGCTGATCGGTGGCGCCTCCGTGGGCCTGCGTCATCAGGAACGAGCGGAGAGAATCGCGGGTGGGGTCGTAGCGATCGGGGCGGTCCCAGAGGCGCAGGAAGACGTCTTGCACGACGCCGTCGGCGTCGCTCCGACCGCGCAGGCGTTCTGCCAACGCGTGAACCTGCCCGCCGTAGCGGCTGTAAGTCTCGGCGAGAGCGTCGTGGGAGCCCCCGACGATGCTGTTCGCGAGTTGACCGTCGGTGAACTGCGCGAAGTCGAGCTGTGGGCTGGGCACCGTCGCCGGACGTGGAGGCTCGCTGTTGTCAGGCATTGTGCTGGTCGACCTCGTTGTCCTCGGAGTAGGGGATCGGGTGATCGCCCCCCAGCTCGGAGAATCGTTCGTTGAGAGCGGCGGCGAGGAGATCCCGGTCGTGGAGGGTCGGCTCGAGCGCGGCGTACAGGTAGGCCTCGACCTCCAGCGCGGTGCTCATGCCGCCGAGCTCGAAGTACCTGAACCACAGCTCGCCATGGGACAGCCCGACGTCGAGCCGGCCTTGTTCGAGCACCCCGGTCGGCGGTGTCATCGGGCCGCTTTGCCGATGAGGTCGTCGTGACGGGTGTTGTCCACGATCGCCGAGGCACGTTGCCTGATGGTGATACCGGCCTGCCGGGAGGAGTGGCGGAGGACGGCGTAGGCGGCGTCGGCCGAGGTGCCCTGCCGTCCCATGATCACGCCCTGAGCTTGGGCGATGATCTCCCGTCCGCTCAAGGCTTCCCGGAGCCGCTGTGCGACCTTCTCGGTGGTCAGGTCGGCTCTGGCCTCGGTCAAGATGCCGGATGCCTGGGTGGCGAAGAGCGCCGCGAGCTCCTGGTCGTGGGGGCCGAAGGCCCGTTCGGTGCTCGAATAGATGTTGAGTGCCCCGATCGGCCGGTCAGCAACCACGAGCGGTGTCGACAAGATGCTGCTGATCCCTCCTGCGATGGCCCGGGGGATGAACTGCGGCCAACGAGCCTCGTCGGCCAGCGACTCGACGTGGAACCAGTGCCCTTCGGAAGCGGCCGCGAGGCACGGGCCCTCTCCGGTGGCGTACTGGTCGCGGTCCATCTGGGCGATCGTTTCGTCGCTGGCCGCCACGGTGGTGAGTTGGCCGTGACGGGTGAGCGAAACGCTGACACCGTCGGCGCCGCCGACGGTGGCCCGGGCCAGGGCGGTGACGAGGCGGAGAGCGGCGTCGATGACGTCGGTGCCGGCCGGTGGGGCCATTGCTCGACCAACACTTGGGAGACCCGGCTCGGCACCCACATCGGCGACCGACAGTGAGTCGTCACCGGCGCGTTGTTCGGGCCCGAGCGCCTGACGCTGGAGGTACCCCGGGTCGTGGTCGATGAGCTCGTTCATGCCGGTGAGCTTGAGGATCCGTCGGACGATCGGCGGCGGAGAGGCGACGATGACACGACGGGCCGACCCCCGCAGGCGACCGCTCGCCGCCGCGATCACCCCGAGGCCGGATGCATCCATGAAGTGGATGTTTCGGGCGTCGATCACGACGTCGGAGTCGCCCCCGTCCACGAGGGCGTCGAGCAGCGCCCCCAACCCGGGCGCCGTGAGCACGTCGACCTCGCCGCCCACCTGCAGCACGGTCCGAGACGCCGAGAAGGACACGCGCAGGTCGAACGGGACAGCTCGGTCCCCGACGCCGCTCACGATCGCCCTCCGCATGGGTGATGGAGCGGATGTCCGAGGGTTCGACGCCCGATCCTGGCGCTGCGCACCGGAGATCGACGTCGCTCGGTGACTGGGCGCGGGGGGTGCGTCCCGTAGGACGATCCGTCAAGCAACCAGCGAGTCACAGCGTGGAACTCGGCCATACGGCCGCCTTCCGGAAGGTTCAGGCGCCGAACGCCCGGGAACCCTCGCTGTCGAAGGCACCGCCACCGTAGCAGCCGGTGTGCGCCCGTGTCGCCGTGGTGCTCAAATGGTCTTGATGGTTGGTGAGGACGCGACGAACGAGCTCCAGCGGAACGTCGCAGACCTCGCCCGTTCCCTCTTCGTCAGCGGAACGGTCTCGGGCACCCTCCAGCGGACCGTCGACCTGGCGGTCGCCACGGTCGAGGGATGCGATGCCGCCGGCGTGTTCCTGGGCGACGACCAAGAGGTGGTCACTGCGGCTGCGAGCGCCCCGCTCGTCGTCGAGCTCGACGCGCTGCAGATCTCAGCGGGCGAAGGGCCCTGCCTCGAGGTCGTGGCCGAAGGGGGGACGGTCCATGTCGCGGACCTCGCCGACGATCCTCGCTGGCCGACGTTCGGTCCCGCGGCGGTAGCGGCGGGCGTCCGCAGCGCGTTGGCCATCCGGTTATCGGACTCGTCGACCAGCGCGCTCAACCTGTACGCCCGACTTCCCGGAGCGTTCGGAGCGACCGACCGGGCCAAGGCCTTGATCTTCGCCACACTGGCCGGGATCGCACTCGACACCGCCGAGGAACGAGCTGGCGAGGAGCGACAGATCGCGAACCTCCACGAAGCCCTCCGGACACGAGAGCTCATCGGGCAGGCGCAGGGGATCCTCATCGAACGCGAGCGCATCACCGGGGATCAGGCCTTCGATGTCCTCCGCCGCGCCTCACAGCACCTCAACATCAAGATCCGCGAGGTCGCCCGCACCATCGTGGAAACCGGCGAGACTCCGCCCACCCGATCAACGCGGCCGCACTAGCACTGGCGAGGTGGTGCAGGCCACCGGGTTGGACGCCGCAGTCGCCGCAGCCCGTCAGACGGGTGCGGCGGTGGGGGTCGGCGCCGAGCGTGGGGCGCGGGTGCGGAACTCGTGCTCCAGCAGGTGACCGGCGGGGCAGCGGACGACGGCGACCGGGCCGTCGGGGGTGTTGCGGAACGCTCGGAGGGAGCGGGCGCCGACCAGGTAACGCTGGTGGCAGGGGGCGCAGGTGACGGCGAACATGGGTCCACCATCGCACCGGCCTCCGTTCAGCACCAGCGACCGTTTTGAGGGAGTACCGTGAAGCAACGCTACATCGAGGAGGCGTCGTGGACATGAGCATCCAGCAGCTCCGGATGCTGCGGGAGGTGGCGCTGCGGGGGACGATCGTGGCCGCCGCGCAGTCGCTCGGCTACACCCCGTCGGCGATCTCGCAGCAGCTCGGCGGGCTCGAGCGGTCCACCGGAGTGGCCGTCCTCGAGCGTGTCGGCCGCAACGTGCGCCTGACCGATGCCGGCCGGGAACTGGTCCGTCACGCCGGCGACCTGCTCACCTCGCTGGAGGCGGCGCGTACCGCCATGGAACAGGTGGCGGGCGAGGTGAAGGGGACCATCGAGGTCTCGGTGTACGAATCGGTGGCGGTCACGCTGCTGGTGCCCTTGCTCGAGCGGCTGGCCGTCGACCACCCCGACCTCCGCATCCGCACGCGGCAGCTCGAGGTCGAACCGGCGTTGGAGGCGGTGGCCGCCGGGACGATCGACGTGGCCTTCACGCTCGACTACGCCCACGCCCCCATGTCCCAGCGGGCCGGGGTGTCGTGCACGTCGCTGCTCGAGGACGTCTTTTGCCTCGTCGTGCCCGACGACGATCCCATCACCTCGGCGTCCGCCTCGCTCGAGGCCGTGGCCGATCGGCGGTTCATCTCGCCGTCGCTCAGCTCGAGCTGCGGCGGCGGTGTCGTCGTGGCCTGCCGGTCGGCGGGGTTCGAGCCGGACATCGCCCACCAGATCGACGACTACCCCACGATACTGCGCCTCGTCGCCGCCGGGGCCGGGGTGGCGCTCGTCCCCGGCCTCGGGCTCGTCACCCCGCCGCGTGGGGTGCGCGTCGTCGCCATCGAGCGACCGTTCTCCCGGACGATCCAGATCGCCTACCGGACCGCCAGCGCCGAGCGGCCGGCCGTGGTCGCGGTGCGCGACGCGCTCGTCGCCGTCGTCGACGACCTCGTCGACGGTCGTGGAGCGGCGCTGGCGGCGAT
>JBBJOU010000151.1:0-5723 GCA_037724305.1 Acidimicrobiales bacterium | reverse complement strand
CTTGCGTCGCCACGTCGAGCTGGTCAACCGTCTCTCCCGGTCCCCTCACCAGCAGCCGGTCGGCCTCCCATTGGCCGACGACGCGGCTCGGGCCGACGAGCTTCTCCGTCTCGCCTGCCTCAACTACGGCGCGGACAATCCCAGTCGCTGGCAGGAAGCGGCGCGGCTCCTCGATGCCTACCCGGGTCTGGCAAGGTTCTCGATCTGCACGGCGGCTGCCGTCGGTGATCGCGGCGCTGCCACCGAGATTCTCGCCGTCGACCCGGCGGCAGTGTCGAGGGCGGGCGGTCCCTTCGCCTGGGAGCCCCTCGTCTACCTCACCTACTCCCGCCTCGACCTCGAAGGCGCCGATCCGGTGGCCGTCGCCCGACTCCTCCTCGAAGCCGGCGCCGATCCGAACGCCGGTTACCTGTGGGATGGGCTGCCTTCACCGTTCACCGCCCTCACCGGCGTCTTCGGCCGCGGCGAACAGGGCGCACCCGCCCACCGCTGTGAGCTGGCCCTGGCCCGCTTGCTGCTCGACGCCGGCGCCGAGGCCAACGACAGCCAGACCATCTACAACCGCGGCGCGGGCGACATCGCCCACGACGACACCGACTTCCTCGCCCTCCTCCTCGACTTCGGCCTTGGCCAAGGTGACGGCGGCCCGTGGCGGCGCCGTCTTCCCCTCGAGCATCAAACGCCGACCGAGATCGTCGGCGAAGCCCTTCAGCACGCTGCCGAAGCCGGCCTGATCAGCCGCGCCCGCCTGCTTGTCGCCCGCGGCGTGGATCCGAACGGAAAGGGCACTCACCCCGGCTACCAAGGGCGAAGCCCCTATGAAGGCGCCGTCCTCCACGGCAACCTGGAGATCGCCGCCCTGCTCGCCTTCGCCGGTGCCGACACCACGGTTGTCGAACCGCTCACCCCCTTCATCGGGCTCTGCCTGGCCGCCGATGACGCTGGCGTGCACGATGCCGTTGCGGCCGACAACCGCCTCCTGGAACGGGCCAAGGCCGAACGGGCCGACCTGGTCGCTCGGGCCGTCGAACTGGGCCGCCCCGATGCCGTACGGCTCCTCGTCGAGCTTGGCTTCGACGTCAACGACCGGCGCCGCACGACCGCCCTGCACGAGGCCGCACTACGTGGCGACCTCCCCATGGTCGTCCTGCTCCTCGACCTCGGTGCCGATCCCACCATCGTCGATGCCGAATATGACTCGACACCAAGAGGGTGGGCTCAACATGGGGACCAAACCGCGGTGGTCGAGTACCTCGACGGCCGACCGACGACAACGGGAACGGCCCGGTGAGAGCCGGGCCGAGTGGCAGCCGTGAGGTCTCGCGCCCACCGGTGTGCAGGGGACCACCCGTCGGGGTGGAAGGTTGCAGCCCGGTCGCCTGCTACGGACCGGGGTGCACGGAGCACCTGCAAAGGGCCCCGTTCGGCGGCGGAACGAGGCCGTCAGCTCAGCCGCGGGTCGAGGTCGGTGAGGACGGCGTCGATGGCGGCCTCGGCGGCGACCCGGGCGGTGGCGACGTCCGCGCCGGTGACGGGGACGACCACCTCGACGTAGGCCTTGAGCTTGGGCTCGGTGCCGCTGGGGCGCACCAGCACCCGTCCGCCGGCGAGGCGGAGGCGCACGACGTCCGAGGGTGGCAGCGGGCCCCCCGCGCGCAGGTCGTCCACGCCGACGACGTCAAGCCCCCCGACGGAAGCTGGCGGGTCGGCGACGAGGCGACCGACCACGGCGCGCGCGCGGGCCGGGCCGTCGGGGCCGTCGAGGTGCACCGAGCGCTGGCGGGTGGCGTGGACGCCGTGGGCGCGGGCGAGGTCGTCGAGGCGGTCGAGCACGGTGCGCCCGGCGGCCCCCTCGGTGGCGGCCAGCTCGGCGAAGGCGAGGGCGGCCGAGATGCCGTCCTTGTCGCGCACGAGCTCGCCGACGCATGACCCGAGGGCCTCCTCGTAGCCGTAGACGAAGCGGAGGTCGGGGCGGGCCAGTGCGGCCCGGGCCAGCCACTTGAACCCGGTGAGCGTCTCGGCGAAGGCGACGCCGGCGGTGTCGGCCACCCGGCCCAGGAGTGACGAGGACACGATGCTGGTGGCCACCAGGCGGTCGGCCCCGGCGCCACGCGACAGCAGCCAGTCGCCGAGGGCGACGCCGATCTCGTCGCCGGTCAGCGCCCGCCACCCGCCGCCGGCGGTCGGGAACGCCACCGCCAGGCGGTCGGCGTCGGGGTCGTTGGCGAGCGCCAGGTCGGCGCCGGTTTCGGCGGCCAAGGCCAGGAGGGCGTCCATGGCGCCGGGCTCCTCCGGGTTCGGGAAGGCGACCGTGGGGAAGTCGGGATCGGGCGCGGCCTGCTCGGCCACCACGACCGGCGCCGGGAACCCGGCGGCGGCGAACACGGCGAGGAGCACGTCTCGCCCCACGCCGTGCAGCGGGGTGTAGGCGATGCGCAGGTCACGGTGCTCAGGGGAAGTTGCCAGCTGGGCGACACCGCTCACGTAGGCGTCGACCACCTCGGCCCCGACCCGGCGGATGCGGGGGTCGTCGCCGTCGGCCAACGCGACACGGGAGAGCGGGCCGACGGCGTTGATGGCGGCGGAGATGGCGCCGTCCATCGGCGGGACGATCTGGGCGCCGTCGCCGGCGTAGACCTTGTAGCCGTTGTCGGCCGGCGGGTTGTGGCTGGCGGTGACCATGATCCCGGCCGACGCGCCGAGGTGGGTCACGGCGAAGGCCAGGACCGGGGTCGGCACGAGGCGGTCGAACAGGGCGACCTCGAGGCCGGCGCCGGCCAGCACGCGAGCGGCGTCCTCGGCGAAGGCGGCCGAGCCGTGGCGGGCGTCGTGGCCGACGACGACCGGGCCGCCCGGCGCCGCCCTGGCCGCGGTCGCGGTCGCGGTCGTCGACCGGCCGTCGAGCACCCACCGGGCCACGCCGGCGGTGGCCCGGCGCACGAGGGCGCGGTTCATCCGCGCCGGGCCGGCACCCAGCGCTCCCCGCAGGCCGGCGGTGCCGAACTCGAGCCGGGTGTTGAAGCGCGCCGCCAGGGCGTCGAGGTCGGGACCGGCGGCGCCGTCGAGCAGGTCGGTGACCTCGGCGGCGGTGACGGGGTCGGGGTCCTCGTCGCGCCAGGCCGCCGCCCGGGCGACGAGGTCGGCGGCGGCGGCGGCCGGGTCGGCGGCCTCGGCGGTGCTCATCGGTGCGTCGTCACATCGGGACCGGGCTCAGAGCCGGGCGACGAGGGCGGCGAGGAGGTCGCCCATCCGCTCGGCGGCGGCGCGACCGGCGGCGAGGACGTCGGTGTGGTCGAGGGCGGTGCCCGACAGGCCGGCGGCGAGGTTGGTGACGAGCGACAGCGCCAGCACCTCGGCCCCGGCGTGGCGGGCGGCGATCACCTCGTGCACGGTCGACATGCCCACCAGGTCGCAGCCGAGCGTGCGGTAGGCCCGGATCTCGGCCGGCGTCTCGTAGTGGGGACCGGCCACGCCGGCGTAGACGCCCTCGGCGAGGGCGGGGTCGAGCGCCCGGGCCAGGGACCGCAGGCGCGGGCTGTAGGCGTCGGTGAGGTCGACGAAGCGGGCGCCCCACCCGTCGTCGGCCGGCGGCTCGGTGCCCGAGAGCGGCGAGGCGGCGGTGAGGTTGACGTGGTCGCTGATGAGGACGGCGTCGCCCACCGCCATGCCGTCGCGCAGGCCGCCGGCGGCGTTGGTGAGCACCACGGTGGCGCACCCGGCCCGCACCGCGGTGCGCACCCCGTGCACGACGACGGGCGTGGCGTTGCCCTCGTAGGCGTGCACCCGGCCGAGGAACACGAGCAGGGCGCGGCTCCCGGCACGGACCGAACGCACCGACGCGGTGTGGCCGGCCACGGTGGCGGCGGGGAAGCCGGGTAGGTCGGCCAGCGCCACCTCGGCGACCACCTCGCCGAAGCGGTCGGCGGCGGGCCGCCAGCCGGACCCGAGTACGACGGCGACGTCGTGACGAGCCACCCCCGTGCGCTCGGCCAGCACCGCCGCCGCCTCGTCGGCGAGCCCGTAGGGATCGGTCACGGCGGGCGACGCTACAACGCCGGTCGGGACCCGTTCACGGTGGGCGGGCGCCATGCTTCGATGGGGTGGTGCGCCGTGGCCACCGAGCCTCAGGCCCCTCCCGGGGCCGTGAAGATCGGTGCCACCCAGCCTTCCTCCTCCGGGGTCGCCACCAGAGCGAGGCCGTACGCCTCGTAGGTCGCTCGCACGTGGGTCCACGACGAGGCCAGCAAGCCGGCCAGGACCAACGTTCCCCCGGGGGCGAGGCGGGCGACGATGTCGCCGGCGAGCTCGACGAGGGTGGTGGCGCCGATGTTGGCCACCACCACTGCGAAGCTGGCGTCGAGGGCGGCGACGGGGGTGGTCGACGCGGCCACCCGGCGGGCCATGCCGTTGGCGGCGGCGTTGTCGAGGGTGGCGGCGACGGCGACCGGGTCGACGTCGACGGCCACCACCGGGGCGGCGCCGAGCAGGGCGGCGGCGACGGCCAGCACCCCGCTGCCGCACCCGATGTCGAGGACGGACGTGGCGGGCACCACGAGGTCCTCGATCGTCGCCAGGCACAGGCGGGTCGACGGGTGAGACCCGCTGCCGAACGCCCGCTGGGGGTCGAGGCGCACGACCACGTCGCCGGGCCTGACGATCTCGCCATCGGGCCCGTCGCGGTCGATCCACTCGGGCCACACCACCAGGCGCCGGCCGGCCCGCACGGGCCGGGCATGGGCCGTCCAGGCGTCGAGGGCGGCCTCGAGGGCGGGGCCGGCATCGACGACGGCGACGCTGGCGGCGGGGAGGCGCCGGCGCAGCCCGGCCGCCGCCGCCGCCGCGTCGTCGTCGGTGGTGAAGCCCACCTCGAGGCCGACCCGGCCACCGGCGAGCGCCCGCTCCCCCACTGCCGTGGCGCCGGCGAACCAGCACAGGTCGGCGGCCAGATCGGCGTCCTCGCCCGCCACCTCGACCACCACGCACCCGGGGCCGTCGGTCACCCGACGACGGTACCGCCGGGACTAGCGGGTGAAGGCGCCGATCACGCCGCCGGCGCCGCCACCCTGGCCCGGCATGATCGCCCGGATCCACGCCTCCAGAGCGCTGGGGTTGCGGCTCTGGGTCATGAGCCATCCCGGGCCGGTGAAGTCGAACACCAGTCCCTCACCCGACTTCATCGACTGGATCATCCCACCGGCGGCCTTGCGCAGGTTGCTGGTGACCGTCGGGCCGTAGGCCACCACGTGGCCGGAGTCGACGGTGATCGTCTCACCGGGCTGCAGGTTGACCGTATCGAGGGCTCCGTAGCAGGCGAGGACGATGGTCCCGTGGCCGGCGGCGTGGATCAGGAAGCCACCCTCGCCGCCGAAGAGGTTCTTGAACCCGCCCCACTTGGTGTCGAGCTCGACGCCGGTCGAGTTGGCCAGCCACGACCCCCGGGTCACGAACATGGGCTGCTCGGGCAGCACGCCGGCCACGATGATGTCGCCGGCGAGGTGGTGGGCGACGTCGACCCAGCCGCCGGTGGGCGGCGCGGTGTAGGTGGTGACGAAGAGGCTCTCGCCACCCAACGCCGCCCGCTTGAGCGACTTCATGACGCCGCCCTGGGCACTGGCCTGGATCTGCACACCACCGGAGGTGGCCATCATCGCCCCCGACTCGGTTCGTACCGTCTCGTTGGGTTCGAGGGTGACGCGGGCGGCGGCGAAGCTCGGGTTGTGGCG
>JBBJOU010000150.1:0-5753 GCA_037724305.1 Acidimicrobiales bacterium | reverse complement strand
GCCAGCCCGGCGATGATGCGGTTGCGGGCCGGGAAGCGCCAGCGGGCCGGCCGGGTGCCGAGTGGTGCCTCCGACAGCAGCGTGCCGGCGGCGGCCACCTCGGCCCACAGCACCCGGTGCCCCGGCGGGTAGGCGATGTCGAGCCCGGTGGCCACCACCCCGATCGGCGGCGCAGCGCCGGCGTCGAGCGCGCCCCGGTGGGCGGCGCCGTCGATGCCGGCGGCCAGGCCCGACACCACGGCCACGCCGGCGCTCGCCAACTGGGCGCCGAGGTCGCGAGCCACCTCGTAGCCGTACCGGGTGCAGCGCCGCGTGCCCACCACGGCGACGCGTGGCCCGGCCAGCACGTCGGGCGCGCCGAGGCTGAACAGCACCGCCGGCGGCTCGGGGTCCTGCACCAGTGCCTCGGGGTAGCCGGCGCCTCCGGGCACGGCGACACCCACCCCGGCCTGAAGGTGGCGGGCCCAGAGCGCGGCAACGTCGAGATCGGCGGCGATGCGCCCCCACTCGGCGAGCAGCGCCGGCGCCCGCCGGCCGCATGCCGTGGCCAGCGCCTCGTCGATGTCCAGGCGGCCGCCGGCGATGCGGCCCACCACCTCGGCCGCCGGCCCGCGAGCGAGCAGGGCCCGGAGGCGCGCGGGGCCGACGTCGGGCAAGCTCGCCAGAGCAGCGACCCAGGCCACGTCGGGGAGACCCCCGCCGCCCGGCCCCGGATCGAGGCTCTCGTGCACCGATGACGCCGTTGACATGGCGGGCCTCACCCGGCCAGGCGGTGGTCGACGGTGACCACGGGTCGGCGCAACGAGAGGGCGAGGGCGACGTCGTCGGGGGCGAGGTCGCCGCCGCCGCCGCGGAGGTCGGCGATGGTGCGGGCCACCGCCCGCACCCGGGCCAGGCCCCGGGCCGAGAGCTGCCCGGTGCGCAGGGCGCCCTCGAGCACGTGGCCGGCGGCGATCGAGGGCCGGCAGTGGACCTCGATGGCGGCGGCGGACAGCTCCGCGTTGGCCGCCACGCCTCGGGCGGCGGCTCGCTCCCGGGCGGCGGCCACCCGCTCGGCGACCGGGGCGGTGGGCTCGCCCCGTTCGTGGCCGAGGAGCTCGTCGGCGGTGGGCTTGCCCACCTCGACGCGCAGGTCGAGGCGGTCGAGCAGCGGCCCCGAGAGCCGCCGGTGGTAGCGGGCGCGGGCCGCCGGCGAGCACCGGCACGCGCCGGGTGGCCCGCCGTCCCCGCACGGGCACGGGTTCATGGCCGCCACCAGCAAGAAGCGAGCCGGGAGCTCGACGGACTCGCGCGCCCGGGCGACGCGCACGACGCCCTCCTCGAGCGGGGTGCGCAGGGCGTCGAGCACGGCCGGCGGGTACTCCCCCAGTTCGTCGAGGAACAGCACCCCGTGGGCAGCCAGGGAGGCCTCGCCGGGGCGGATGGCGGCGCTACCGCCGCCGATGAGGGCGGCCGCCGAGGTGGCGTGGTGCGGCGCCCGGAACGGCGGCACCCGCACGAGCCCGCCCGGCGGCAGGGCCACCCCCGCCGCCGAGTGCACGCAGGTGGCCTCGAGCGCGTCGTCGGCCCCGAGCGGCGGGAGCAGGCCCGGGAGCCGGCGGGCGAGCATGGTCTTGCCGGCGCCGGGCGGGCCGACGAGGAGCAGGTGGTGGCCCCCGGCGGCGGCCAGCTCGAGGCCGAGGCGGGCGACGGGCTGGCCGCGCACGTCGGCGAGGTCGGGCGGGTGGGGCGGCGTCGGCACCGGGCCCGCCGCCGGGGGGTCGGGCCACGCCAGCTCGCCCCGCAGGACGTCGACCAGGGTGCGCAGGCCGGCGACGGGGCGCACCCGCTCCCCCACCACCAGCGCCGCCTCCACGTGCGAGGCGACCGGGACCACCACCCACGGCGGGCCGACACCCGTCGCCGGCCGGGCGCCGGCGAGGGCCCCGACGATCGGCACGGTGCCCGGCACCGGCCGGAGGGTGCCGTCGAGGCCGAGCTCGCCGACGAAGGCCAGGCCGGCGATCGCCTCGGCCGGCAACTCGTCGGCTGCCACCAGCACGCCGACCGCCACCGCCAGGTCGAGCCCGGTGCCGACCTTGCGGACACCGGAGGGGGCCAGGTTGACCGTGACCTTCTTGTTGGGCCAGGCCAGCCCGGTCACGGCGAAGGCGGCCCGCACCCGGTCACGCGCCTCGCGGCACGACGAATCGGGCTGGCCGACCACGGTGAAGGAGGGCAACCCGGCACCGACGTGGACCTCGACCCTGACCGGTTGGCCCTTGACGCCCACGACGGTGGCGGACGAGACGGTGGCGAGCACGGATGGCCTCCTGCGAACGGTGAGCGGTTCGGAGGAGGGCCGTTGCGCGTCGCCGGCCCACGAGCGACACGACAGACGGTACCCGAGGGGTGTGACATTGGGAAGGGGTGCCTGACGAGATGGGCGCGCACGACGGTGCGCGAGGCTGGCCAGCCGTGGCCGTCCCCCGGATCGACGACATTCAGCGCCGGGCCCGGCTGGTCACCCGCCACCGGCTGGTCCCCGAGCATCGGGCCGCCGATCCGTGCGCCGTCGCCGACGCCGTCGTCGCCCTCCACGCCACCGATCCCGCCACCGTCCACCTCGCCGTCGCCGCCCGGTCCCACGCCGTCGGTCCCGGCGACGTCGCCGCCGCCCTCTACGACGACCGGTCGCTCGTGCGCACCCTCGCCATGCGGCGCACCATGTTCGTCGTCACCCGCCCCCTGCTTCCCGTGCTGGCGGCCAGCTCGTCGCTCGCCGTGGCCGTCACCGTCCGGCGGGCGCTGGTGAAGGACCTCGCCGCCGCCGGCGTCGATCCGGACCCCGCTCGCTGGCTGGCGGCGACCGAGGAGGCGGCGGTCACCGCGCTGGCCGCCGCCGGGGAGGCGACGGGTGCCGAGCTGTCCAAGGCGGTGCCCGCCCTCGCCACCACGCTCACCTACGCCGAGGGAAAGGCCTACGGCGGCACGGTCGCCATCACGTCACGGGTGTTGGTCCTGCTCGGCCTGGAGGGCCGAATCGTGCGGGGCCGGCCGCGGGGCAGCTGGATCAGCTCGCAGTACCGGTGGGCGACCGTCGAGCGGTGGCTGGGCGCGCCGATAGACGCCATCAGCGTCGACGATGCCCGACGCCTCCTCGTCGAGCGTTGGCTGCGGTCGTTCGGCCCCGGGACCGTCGCCGACCTGCGGTGGTGGACGGGGTGGACCGCGGCGGCGGTGAAGGCGGCGCTGGCCGGACTGGCGGTGGCCGACGTGGCCCTCGACGGCGGCGGCACCGCGCTGGTGCTCGCCGACGACCTCGAACCGGTCGTCCGGCCCGTGCCGTCGGCGGCGCTGCTGCCGGCCCTCGACCCCACCACCATGGGTTGGAAGGCGCGTTCGTGGTACCTCGGCGACCACGGTCCGGCGCTCTTCGACACCAACGGCAATGCCGGGCCCACGGTGTGGTGGGACGGCCGGATCACCGGGGGGTGGGCCCAGCACCCCGGGGGCGACGTGGTGGTTCGCCTCCTCGACGAGGTCGGGCGGGAGGCCGGTGCGGCGATCGAGGCCGAGGCCGCCCGGCTGACGGCGTGGATCGGGCCCATCCGGGTCATCCCCCGGTTCCGGACCCCGTTGGAGCGCGAGCTGGTGGCCGGACCGGGCTGAGGGCCGATGGGCGCGCTTCAGCGACCCTTGAACACCGGGTCACGCTTCTCGGCGAAGGCCACCATGGCCTCGGCGGTGTCCTCGGTCTCGAAGTTGAGGGCCTGGGCCACCGCCTCGCCTTCGAGCGCCTCTTCCAGGGTCGAGGTGAGCGACGAGTTGAGCAGCTTCTTGGTCATCGACAGGGCCAGTGGGGGCCCGGCGGCGAGCTGCCGGGTCCACCCGTCGACGAGGTCGTCGAGCTCGGCGTCGGGCACCACCCGGTTGACGATGCCCAGCCTCAGCGCCTCGGCGGCGCTGATGATGTCGCCGAGCAGGGCCAGCTCCTTGGCCTTGTGCAGGCCGACCAGGCGGGGCAGCACGTAGGAGCCGCCGAAGTCGATGGTGAGGCCGCGCCGGGCGAAGATCTCGCTGAAGCGGGCACCGTCGGCGGCGGCGATGAGGTCGCACCCCAGCGCCAGGTTGGCGCCGGCCCCGACGGCGACGCCGCGGACCTTGGCGATCACCGGCTGGGGCAGGGCGTGCAGGGCGAGCACGACCTCGCCGACGCCGCGCATCCAGGTGAGCTTGTGCACGGTCGCGCTCGACGTGTCGTGCAGGTCGGCGCCCGAGCAGAACTCGCCGGCGGCGCCGGTGACCACCACCGCCCGGTCGTCCTCCCGCCCGGCGATCTCCCGGAAGGTGGCCTTCAGCTCGGCGAACATGGCGCCGTCCATGGCGTTCTTGCGCCGGGGCCGGTCCAGGGTGACGGTGACGATCCCGCCATCACGCTCGACCTGCAGGCTCTGCACGGGGCGGACCATACTCACCACGTCGGTGACGGTTCCGTCGCCGACGCCCGCCCGACCGGAGGACCGTGGGCTTCAACCCGCACCGCACCTACCGCCGCCGCCCGTCCGACTACGTCATGGTCGCCGCCGCTGTGCTCGCCACCGCCGCGCTCCTCGCCTGGGCCCTCCTCGGGTGAACCCGCTCCCGGGGTGACGAGCTGGACCGAGGACGACGGCAACGGTCCCGTCGAGGTCCGCCGGGTCCAGCCCTACCAGGCGACGAAGCCGTACTCGTGCCCGGGCTGCCACGGCACGATCCGCCCGGCCGAGGGCCACCTCGTGGCCGTGCCCGTCCTCGCCCCTTTCGACCGTCGCCACTGGCATCCGTCCTGCTGGAAACACCGCCACCGCCGCCGCCCCCGCTGATCAACGAGGCCGGAACCGGCCGATCAAAACGCCGCCTCGACGACCTCGACCTCACCGGCCAAGACGGCGGCGACGTCGAAGCGGACCTCGGCCGGGCGGGTGCCGGTCTCGGCCAGCCAGGCGGCGCCGAGGCGGCGGAGGCGGCGCTGCTTGAGCGGGGTGACGGCCTCGGCGGGGGTGCCGAAGGCGGTCGACGACCGGGTCTTGACCTCGCAGATGGCGATGATGCGGCCCTTGCGCAGCACCAGGTCGAGCTCGCCGTCGCGGCAGCGCCAGTTGCGGGCCACCACCGTCCATCCCCGGGCCTCGTACCAGGCGGCGGCCGCCGCCTCACCGGCGGCGCCGAGCTCCCGACGGGCCCGGGTCACGTCGGTGGCGTCGGCCCGATCAGCTCGGCCCGGGGGAGCTCCTCGACGTTGACGTCCTTGAACGTCACCACCCGCACCGACGGCACGAACCGGCTCGCCCGGTACATGTCCCACACCCAGGCGTCGCGCATCTCGAGCTCGACGAACGTGCGCCCGCCCTCGGTCACCACCCGCTGCTCGACCGAGTTCGCCAGGTAGAACCGCCGCTCGGTCTCGACCACGAACCCGAACATCGGACAGACATCCTTGTACTCACGGTAGAGCTGCAGCTCGAGGTCGGCCTCGTACTGCTCGAGGTCCTCGGCGCTCACCCGGCGGCTCCACCCATGCGGGCGACGCTACCCGCCGGGGCCGGCCGGGACGCGCCGGTACGAAGGTGGGGACCGGGATCGCGATCCGGCGGTCACCGGTCCTCAGGTGAAGCCCACGCGGCGCAGCCGCCGCCACCGCGCCGGAGGACCCGGAGGCGGAGGCAGGAGCCGAGGCCCCAGGCCGAGGCGACGCCCGGAGCCGACCACCAGCACCGCGACGCCCGGAGCCG
>JBBJOU010000149.1:0-5808 GCA_037724305.1 Acidimicrobiales bacterium | reverse complement strand
CCGTCGGGCGAGGACGTCAGGCAGTACGGGCTCTTGATCACCCCCAGCCCGTCGACCTCGGCCTGGACTCCCACGAAGTGCCCGGGGATGGGGTCGAACGGTTCGTCGTCGATGACTCGGAACGAGATGCAGACCGTCCCCGTCGAGGTGAGCGTCTCGAACCGGATGACCTGGGCCCGGCGGCGGTAGTGGTCCGTCAGTTGGAGCTTGCGCTCCGGTGCACCGCGTGACAGCGGCAGGTCGAGGTCGTCGGCGAACGGCGTGACGTCAATGTCGGGCGCCGGCGGCTGCGGCCGGTCCCACGGTCGCGAGCTCGGTTCGATACCGCTGGCGATCGGTTCCATGTGGTCCCCCCACACAGTGCGGTGCCCGCATCGAGCAGGGCTTCGAACTGCCAGTCATGGTAGCCCTGCCGATGCGTGATCCAGGGGGTCGGAGCCCGATCCTCGGGCCAGGCGGCCGGCGCCACCTTCGGCGGTCAATCCAGGAGCGCCGCCACCAGCTCGTCGACCTCGGCGAGGGCGGGGTGGGGCTCGCTCGGCATCCGGACGTCGGCGCCGCCCACGGTGGCGGGGTCGAGGGGCATGCCTCGGCGCTCGACGGTGGCGAGGACGGTGTCGTCGAGGAAGCGGGACAACGCGGCGTAGCCGTGGGCGTCGCCGGTGCCGCCGGCGCCGGCCCGGTGGCCGCGGGTGCCACGGTGGTGGTGCTGGCGGAGGGGGGCGTAGAGGAGCAACTCGTCGGCGGCGCGGGTGGCGGCGACGTAGAGCAGGCGGCGCTCCTCCTCGATGCCGTCGGCGTCGCCGGTGGACAGGTCGGACGGGAGGTTGCCGTCGACGAGGGCGATGACGTGGACGACCCGCCACTCGCCGCCCTTGGCCGAGTGGATGGTGGACAGGGTGAGGTGGTCGTCGTCGCGGTGCGGGGGACCGGCCAGGTCGCCGGTGGCGGCGGGCGGGTCGATGGTGAGCTCGACCAGGAAGCGCCCGAGGTCAGGGGCGGCGGCGGCCGCCGAGGTGAGGGCGTCGAGGTCGCCGAGGCGGGGGCCGGCGGCGGGGTAGCGGCGCTCGACCACCGGATCGAGCCACACCCGTACCCGCTCGACGGGAAGCGACGGGCGGGCGCCTGCGGCCGGTGCGGCCAGCGCACGGGCGTCGGTCAGGGCCTCCTGCAGCGCCGCCCCGGCCGTGGCGGCGACCTCGGGCAGGTGCTCCGGGCGCGGGGGACCGTCGCCGGCGGCGGCCGCCGCCGCCAGGCGGCGGGCGATGGCCGGGCCGACCCCGTCGAGCAGCTGCAGCACGCGAAACCAGGCCAGCTCGTCGCGCGGGTTCTCGACCAGGCGCAGGACCGCCATCAGGTCCTTGACGTGGGCGGCCTCGAGGAAGCGCAGCCCGCCGTACTTCACGAACGGGATGCGCCGGGCGACCAGCTCGAGCTCGAGCAGCTGGCTGTGGTGACCGGTGCGCACGAGCACCGCCTGGTCCCGCAACCTGATGCCCCGATCGTGGCGGTCGAGGATGGCGCGGCACACCTCGGCCGACTGGTGGCCCTCATCCGCGCACGCCACCAGTGCCGGCCGGGGGCCGGACCCGCGCGACGAGCGCAGCACCTTGGGGAACCGGCCCGGGGTGGTGGCCCCGGCCAGGACGGCGTTGGCGGTGGCCAGCACCTCGGGCGTGGACCGGTGGTTGTCCTCGAGCACGACCACCTCGGCCCCGAAGCGGGCGGGGAAACCGACGATGTTGGCGATGGTGGCGGCCCGGAACCCGTAGATGGCCTGCCCGTCGTCGCCGACGGCGGTGACCCGGGTGCCGTCGCCGACGAAGCCCTCGAGCAGGTCGGCCTGGAGCGGGCTGGTGTCCTGGTATTCGTCGACGAGCACGTGGTCGAAACGGCGCCGTATGGCGCCGGCCACCTCGGGCGCCCGGAGCAGCGCCGACCAGTGCAGCAGCAGGTCGTCGTAGTCGACGACGTTGGCCGCCCGCTTGCGGGAGCGGTAGGCGGCGAAGGTGGCTCGCAGGACGTCGCGCTCGCCGGCGCACCAGCCGAAGTGGTCGCGCAGCACCACCGACAGCGGCGTGGCGGTGGTGACGCAGCGTGAGTAGATCGACGCCATCGTCTCCTTGCGGGCCCGTCGGGTGGGGCGCGCCCCCACCGCGTCGCCGTCGTGGGCGTCGAGCTCGGCCCGGCACAGGGCGAGCAGGTCGGCGGCGTCGGCCTGGTCGAGCACGGTGAACCCGGGATCGAGGCCGAGGCCGCCGCCGTGGACCCGCAGGAGGCGGTTGGCGATGGCATGGAAGGTGCCGGCCCAGCACGCCCCCGACACGCGGTCGCCGCACAGCTGCTCGGCTCGCCGCACCAACTCGCCGGCGGCCCGGCGCCCGAAGGTGAGCAGGCACACCCGCTCGGGCGGCGTGCCGGCGGCGACGAGGTGAGCGAGGCGGGCGGCAAGCGTGGTGGTCTTGCCGGTGCCCGCCCCGGCCACGATCAGCAGGTGCCCGCCGTCGTGGGTGACGGCCCGCCGCTGGTCGTTCGTCAGTTCCGGGAACACCCGTTCGACCGTAGCAGCTGCAGGAACGTGCGTTCGTCACCGGCCTTGGCCGCAACCCGAGTGCGACCACGCGGTGCATCCGGCAAGGTGGAACGTGATGGTCGACGTCGCCCCCCCGCCGCCGGTCGACCGGCCGCTGCTGACCCGCGACTTCGTGGTGGTGACGGGCGCCGCGCTGCTGTACTTCGTCGCCCTCGGGGCGCTGGCGCCGACCCTGCCCCGCTACGTCGCGGAGGACCTCGGCGGCGGCGGGGGACAGGTGGGCCTCGCGGTCGGGATCTTCGCGGTGTCGGCTGCGCTGCTGCGGCCCTGGGTGGGCAAGCTCGGTGACGAGCGCGGTCGGCGGTTGTTGGTGGTGGGCGGGTCGCTGGTGGCGGGGGTGTCGTTCCTCGGCTACGCGCTTCCGGGCGGGCTGCCGGTGCTCCTGGCCATGCGGCTGCTCGGTGGCGTGGGCGAAGCCGCCGTGTTCGTCGGGGCGGCGACGACCGCCCAGGACCTGGCGCCGCCCCACCGGCGGGGCCAGGCCGCCAGCTACTTCTCCGTGGCCATCTACGGCGGCCTGGCCATCGGCCCGGTGCTGGGCGAGGTGGTCCGCACCACCTTCTCCATCGGCACCGTCTGGCCGGTCGCCGCCGTGAGTTGTGCGCTCGCCGCCGCGCTCGGTTCGCGCATGCCGGCACACGTGGCGGTCGAGGACGACGAGGAGGACTCTGGGCCGCCGCGGGATCTCCGCGGCCTCCGCCGCTTCTTCCACCCCGCCGCGGTGCGCCCCGGCGTCGTCCTCGCCCTGTCCGCGTCGGGTTTCGCCGGCTTCTCGGCCTTCGTCCCTCTCTACGTCGACGACCTCGGGCTCACCTCCTCCGGGGGGGTGTTCGCCCTCTACGCGGTGGTCGTGCTGGGCGTGCGCATCGTCGGGTCGCGCCTTCCCGACGCCCTCGGGCCCCGCCGCGGCCCGTCCATGGCGCTCGCCCTGCAGGGCGCGGGCCTGCTCGCCATCGGTGCGTTCGCCACCACCCTCGGGCTGTATGCCAGCTCGTTCCTGTACGCCATCGGTACGTCGCTGCTGTACCCGGCGCTGTTCCCCGTGGTCATCGCCGCCACCCCCACGCGCGAGCGGAGCCAGGCGGTGGCCACATTCACCCTCTTCTTCGACGTCTCCCAGGCGGTCGGCGCTCCCGTGCTCGGCCTGGTGGCGGTGCTCACGGGCGAGCGGGGCGTGTTCGTCGCCGCCGGCGCGCTGGCGTTCGTGGGCCTGGTGGTGCACCGCTCGGGCCACCCACCGCCAACCGTCATCCCTGGCACGCCCTGCCCGCCCCCCCGGGCGGGGGAGTAGGTAGGGCGAGCCGGCCGGCGACCGCTGGGCCGTCAGGCGACGGGCACGCGTTCCCAGTGGCGGTGCCAACCCATGGCGTCGACCAGGCGGTCGGCGAAGTCGGTGTCGACGGCGTCGCCCACGACGACGCCCGGCAGGTCCGCGGTCGCACCGCACGCCTCCAGCACCGCTCGGCCCTCGCCCCAGGCGGCGAGCACCTTGTGATGGCGAAAGGCTTCCCCGACGTTCACCGCGGTGTAGGGGTCGGTGGCGAGGGTGGCGGCGGACCCGCCCCCGGCCACGACGAGGGCGTCGTACTCCACGGACTGGGTGGTGAGGACCGTGCGGTCGACCGGGAGGGGCTCGCCCGTGCCGGCGACGGCACCGCCCAACGGGGCGATGACGTAGAGGTTCGCGCCGGCGGCGGCCAGGGCCTGGCGCAGGGCGTCGACGCCGGCGTCGTCGACGCCGTCGTCGACCAGCACGCCCACGTTGCGGCCCACGATGGGACCGGGCTCGGCCGGGATCTGGGACAGGGCCGGTGACGCCCCGGCGTCGGCCGCCGGCGCACCCGCCGGCGCCTCCATGCCGAGGTTGGCGGCCACCCGCCCGCACAGCTCGTCGGCCACGTTGGCGAGGTTGGCGAGGGTGTTCGCCCGGACGTCGGGGTTGACGCACTTGCCGAGCTCGAAGGAGAACGCACCGACGATGTGGTCGCGCTCGGTCGCGGTCATGCTGTTCCAGAACATCGTCGCCTGGCTGTAGTGGTCGCCGAACGAGAGCGGGCGCTCCCGCACGATCGTCCCCGCCACCGGACGAGGGACGTGCTGGAAGCCGGCCTCGCCCACGTGGAAGGGGCACCCGGACCCGAGCGAGTTGGGGAAGTAGGGGGCGACCCCCTCGTGGATGGCCTGCTGGCCGAAGCCGTCGCGGTGGTTCGAGTTCACCGGCGACCGGGGCCGGTTGATCGGCAGCTGGTCGAAGTTCGGCCCGCCCAGACGGGTCAGCTGGGTGTCGAGGTAGGAGAAGTTGCGGGCCTGCAGCAGCGGGTCGTCGGTGAAGTCGATGCCGCGCGGCACGTGGGCGGTGCAGAAGGCGACCTGCTCGGTCTCGGCGAAGAAGTTGGTCGGGTTCCGGTCGAGGGTCAGGCGTCCGATGATCCGCACCGGTGCCAGCTCCTCGGGCACGATCTTGGTGGGGTCGAGCAGGTCGATGCCCTCGAAGCTCTGGTCCTCGTTGTCTTCGAACAGCTGCACGCCGAGGTCCCACTCGGCCCCGGCGCCGCTCTCGATGGCGTCCCAGAGGTCGCGGCGGTGGAAGTCCGGGTCGATGCCGCCCAGCTTCTGGGACTCCTCCCACACGAGCGAGTGGATGCCGGCGGCCGGCTTCCAGTGGAACTTCACCAGCGTCGTGGCGCCGGACTCGGCGTAGAGGCGGAAGGTGTGGACGCCGAAGCCCTCCATCGTGCGGTACGAACGCGGGATGCCCCGGTCCGACATCGCCCACATGAGCATGTGCGTCGACTCGGGCGTGAGCGACACGAAGTCCCAGAAGGTGTCGTGAGCGGTCGCCGCCTGGGGGATCTCCCGGTCGGGCTCGGGCTTGGCGGCGTGGATGACGTCGGGGAACTTGATCCCGTCCTGGATGAAGAAGACCGGCATGTTGTTGCCCACGAGGTCCCACACCCCCTCGTCGGTGTAGAACTTGACGGCGAAGCCCCGCACGTCGCGGGCGGTGTCGGCCGAGCCCCGTGACCCGGCGACGGTCGAGAAGCGGACGAACACCGGCGTCTCGATGCTGGTGTCACCGAGCACCCGGGCGCAGGTGACATCCGAGAGCGAGTCGGTCAGCTGGAACCGACCGTGGGCGCCGGTGCCGCGTGCGTGCACGACCCGCTCGGGGATGCGCTCGTGGTCGAAGTGCATGATCTTCTCGCGCAGGTGGT
>JBBJOU010000148.1:0-5824 GCA_037724305.1 Acidimicrobiales bacterium | reverse complement strand
GCTTCGGCGCTGTGCTGTCGTCGCCTACGCAGGCTTCGGCTCTTTGGGCAGGCCGAGGACGCGTTCGCCGACGATGTTGCGCTGGATCTCGGCGGTGCCGCCCCAGATGGTCTCGGACCGGCTGAAGAAGAAGCTGGCCTGGATGGCGTCGACGGGGTAGTGGCGCGCCGACTCGCGGCGGCCCATGCCGGGCACGAACTCCTCGTCGCCGGTGCCGTCGAGGATCTGGCCGTGCATCCCGAGGACGTCCATCGCCACCTCCATCGTGTCGCGGTGGGTCTCGGACCAGAACATCTTGTTGGTGGCGGTGAGGGCGACGAGACCCGGGTCCGACGAGCCGTGGAGGGAGGCGGTCAGGGTGCGCAGGCCGTTGATGCGCATGATCTGGATCTTGGACCACTGGCGGAGGAGGCGCTGGCGGATCGTGGGGTCGCCGATCGTCCCGTTGGCCTGCGCCAGCGCGACGATCTGGTCGTACTCCTTCTCGAACCGGCGGTAGCTGGTCGTGGCCGAGCTGCCCCGCTCGAAGCCGAGGGTGGCCATGGCCACCTTCCAGCCATCGTTGACGCCACCGACGACGTTGTCCTTCGGGCAGCGGACGTCGGTGAGGAACACCTCGTTGAACTCGGCCGAGCCGTCGGGCTGCACGATCGGACGCACCTCCACGCCGTCCTGTTTCATGGGCACGAGAAGGTAGGAGATGCCCTTGTGCTTGGGAGCCTCCGGGTCGGTGCGGGCCAGCAGGAAGATGTAGTCGGCGTACCGGGCCTGGGTGGTCCACACCTTCTGGCCGTTGACGATCCACTCGTCGCCGTCGAGCACGGCGGTGGTCTTCAGCGAGGCGAGGTCGGAGCCGGCGTCGGGCTCGGAGAAGCCCTGGCACCAGGCGATCTGGCCGGACAAGATCTTGGGCAGGAAGTGCTGCTTCTGCGCCTCGGACCCCCACTGCAGGATGGTGGGCCCGACGAGGGTGTCGCCGAAGAAGTCGGCGCGCATCGGGGCGTTGGCCCGGGCGAACTCCTCGTGGAGCACCACGTTCTCCATGACCGAGAGGGCCTTGCCGCCGTACTCCTTCGGCCACGAGGCACAGATCCACCCGCCCTCGTAGAGCTGCTTGGTCCACCGCTCGTTGAAGGCGGTCCGCTCGGCGCCCTCGAGACGGAAGCCGGCCTCGAACCAGTCGTCGGGCAGGTGCTCGACCAGCCAGGCCCGGATCTCGGCGCGGAACGCCTCGGCCTCGGGCGGGTACGTCAGCTCCATCGCCCCATCCTGACCCAGCGGTCAGGACCGCGCCACCAGCGTCGGCGCGGGTTCCCCTCCTGTCGGACGGGGGGTTACCTTCGGGCCGTGACCGTGATCGAGGAGACGACGGCGCCGCCCGCCCGGGTTCGGTGGACGGCGCAGTGGAAGGAGCTCTACGAGGAGGTCATCGACTCGGGGCTCTGCACGGGCTGCGCCGGGTGTGTGATCGCCTGCCCCCACGACGTCATCGGCTACGACCACGAGGCCGGCGGCTACACCCCGTTCCACCTCGAGGACGAGCTGGGCCCCACCGACTGCGGCCACGGCCAGAAGGGCTGCACATCGTGCACCCGGGCGTGCCCCCGGTTCCGCAGTTGGGAGCCCGAGGCTGACGAGCACCTCTTCGCCCGGGTCCGCCAGCCCGAGGAGGCGGCGGGGATCTACCAGGACCTGCTGCTCACCCGGGCCTCCGACGACATGGTCCACCGCATGGGCCAGGACGGTGGCCTCGTCTCCGCCATGCTCATCTGGCTGCGGGCCAACGACTACATCGACGCCGCCCTCGTGTCCTACCTCGACGGCGAGGCCGGCGACTGGAAGGCCACGCCCGGCGTGGCGGTGACCGACGAGGAGATCCTCGCCTCGGCCGGGAGCCGCTACACCTACTCGGCCAACACGCTCGCCCTCAAGGAGGCCGAGGAGCGCGACCTCGACCGCCTGGCCCTGGTGGGGATGAGCTGCCAGACCTCCGTGCTCCCGGTGATGTGGCACCGCAAGGTGGGCAAGTCGGCCAAGCCGCTGCTGTTCAACATCGGACTGCTGTGCTCCAAGACCTTCGACGACGCCATCTTCGAGGAGCTGTTCGAGGCCAAGTACGGCCTGCCCAAGCGGCAGATCAAGAAGATGAACATCAAGGGCGTCTTCCAGTTGTGGATGACCGACGGCACCTACCGCGAGGTCAGCCTCAAGGAATGCCACGCCTGGACCCGTGTCGGGTGCACCTACTGCCCCGACTTCGCCGCCGAGCACGCCGATGTCTCCACCGGCGGCATCGGCAAGGACAACGACTGGACCCTCACCATCGTGCGCACCGACCTCGGCCGCGAGGTCATCCAGCGCATGATCGGCGACGGCTCCATCATCGCCCGCCCCGCCGACGAGGACCCGGCCGCCATCGCCCTCATGCACAAGCTGTCGGTCAAGAGCCGGGAACGCTGGCCGGCCGGCGCCGTCGACTTCCCCCGCGCCGCGCCGAAGGTCTGATCAGTCGACGATCTCGTCACCCTCGGGGGTGGTGGTCGTGGTCGGGTCGGGGGGGCTGAGCGCCTCGGCGGCGCAGGTCACGGCGATGGCTTCGAGGGCGGGGGGTACCGTCGTGGGGTCATCCCGCACCTGGCGGTCGAGGTCCAGGTACTCCTCGAACGGTGTCTCGGCCGCGAGGTTGTCGTAGGTGCACTCGCACACGGTGAGCTCGCCGATGCCAAGCCCTGCGGCGCAGGTCTCGAGGAACACCGCCTTGGTGGCGGCGCTGTAGCCGTCGGGCACGTCGTTGCCACAGCCGGCGAGGGCGACGACGGCACCGACCACGGCGCCGGTGACGATCCGGATGCGGCGGGGACGGGGCACGGGCCAGCGATCGTACCGCCGGGGTGCTGGGTTCATGGGGCGGCGCCCACGGCGCGGGCGCGCCGGAGGACATCGTCGAGCATGGCCTCGGTGAGGGTGCCGGTGAAGGTGTTCTGCTGGCTGACGTGGTAGCTGGCGAGCAGCGTCAGATCGCCCGGCAGTGCCACCTCGGCGCCGTGGGCGAAGACGGGGCGGGGGCGGGCGCCGAAGGTCGAGCACACCACGTCCCAGCCGAAGCGACCGAGGGCGAGCAGGACCCGGGCCGAGGCGAGCATCGCCAGCTCGCGACGGAGGAAGGGGCGACACGCCTCGCGCTCGACGGGTGTGGGCTTGTTGGCCGGTGGCGCGCACTTCACCGCCGCCGTGACGTAGGCGCCGGTGAGACGCAGGCCGTCGTCGGCGTGGGTCGAGGTGGGCTGGTTGGCGTAGCCGTTGCGATGGAGCGCGGCGTAGAGGAAGTCACCCGATCGGTCGCCGGTGAACACCCGCCCGGTCCGGTTGGCGCCGTGGGCGGCGGGCGCCAGCCCGATGATCACCAGGTGGGCGTCGGGGTCGCCGAAGCCGGGCACGCCGCGCCCCCAGTAGTCCCACTGGCGATAGCGGGCCACCTTCTCGGCCGCCACCTGCTCGCGCCAGTCGACGAGGCGGGGGCACGTCCGACAAGCGGCGACCTCGGCGGCGACCTGCGCCAACGTGGCGCCCGCACCGGCGGCGGAGGAGGGGGGCTGCACCTCACCGACGGTAGGTTGGCCCCCCTGTATGGCGCGAACTCCCAAGGCCAAGCCGGCACCGTCGACCCTGGTCCTCCTCGTGCGCCACGGGCAGACCCCCACCACCGGCAAGGTGCTCCCCGGTCGGGCCAAGGGGCTCCACCTCGCTGACGCCGGTGTCGAGCAGGCCAACGGCGTGGCCGAGCGCATCGCCCCGTTCGGCGAGCGGGTGGCCGCCGTCTACGCCTCGCCCCTCGAGCGCACCCGCGAGACGGCGGCGCCCATCGCCAAGGCGCTGGGCCGGCGGGTGGTGGCGGCGCGGGGCCTGCTCGAGGCCGACTTCGGCGACTGGACCGGCGCCGAGCTCAAGGCCCTCGCCAAGCTCCCCGAGTGGGGCACCGTGCAGCGGGCGCCGAGCACGTTCCGGTTCCCCGGCGGCGAGTCGTTCGCCGAGATGCAGTTGCGGATCTGCTCCGCGCTCGGGACCATCGTCGCCGCCCACCCCGGCGACGTGGTGGTCGCCGTCAGCCACGCGGATCCGATCAAGGCCGCCGTCGCCCAGGCCATGGGGACCCATCTCGACCTGTTCCAGCGGATCGTGGTGTCGCCGTGCTCGGTGACCGCCATCGCCTTCACCGCCGGCGGTCCGTTGGTGCTGTGCGTCAACTCCACCGGTCGCGACCTGACCGGCCTCGCCCCCTCCTGAACCCATGAGCCCCGACGACAGCCCGAGCTTCGATCTCGACACCCCGGACCGCTTCACCGCCGGCACGGTGGGCCCGCCCGGCGACCGCACCTTTTACCTGCAGGTGGTGGGCGAAGGCGTGGCGGCCAGCCTCAAGCTGGAGAAGCAGCAGGTCGGGGCGCTGGCCGAGTACCTCGCCCGGCTGCTCGACGAGCTGCCGGCCGACCCCACCCCGCCCGAGCCGGGAGCGCTCACCTTCGTCGAGCCGGCGGATGCCGACTGGGTGATCGGTTCGATGGCGGTGGCCTGGGACGGCGACGAGGACCGTTTCGTGGTGGTGGCCGAGGAGCTGCTCGAGGAGGCCGACGGCGACGAGGGCGTCGAGGCGGCCTCGGCCCGGTTCCGCCTCACCCGAGGTCAGGTGAACGCCTTCGTGCAGCGCGCCCGGGAGCTCATCACCGCCGGTCGCCCGGCGTGCTACCTGTGCGGCATGCCGATGGACCCCGACGGCCACGCCTGCCCCCGGCTGAACTGAGCCGACGCCCGGTGGCCGATGTCAGCGACGACGACGACGAGGGGTGGGCCGAGCTCGACGAAGACCACGAGCACCCCGGCGGACGGCCGGTGGTGCGCCTCGAGGTACCCGACCCTCCGAAGGACCCGGCCGACGCCGAAGCGCTGCTCACCATGGGCGCCGTCACCATCGTGGGCCGCATGCCGTGGAGCACCAACGCCACCTTCCTCGTCGAGGTGCGCGACGAGGGCGGCCCCGACGGAGCCGAACGCCGCGCCCTCGCCGTCTACAAGCCCGAGCGGGGCGAGCGCCCGCTGTGGGACTTCCCCGGCGGGCTGTGGCGACGCGAGGTGGCCGCCCACCGGCTCTCGGCGTGGCTGGGCTGGGACCTCGTGCCCTGCACGGTGGTGCGCGGCGACGACGCCCCGCTCGGCGTCGGGTCGCTCCAGCAGTTCGTGCCCTTCGACGCCGAGGCCCACTACTTCACCCTGATCGAGGACGAGAGCACCCACGACGTCCTGCGCCGCCTCTGCGTCTTCGACCTGCTCGCCAACAACACCGACCGCAAGGGCGGCCACGTGCTGCTGGCCCCCGACGGCGGCATCTGGGCCATCGACAACGGTCTGTCGTTCCACGTCGAGCCCAAGCTCCGCACCGTCATCTGGGAGTTCGGCGGCCATCCGATGGTCGCGGAGCTCGTCGAGGACGTCGAACGCCTCGCCGCCGGCGGCGTGCCCGACCTCGTCGCCGAACTGCTCGAGCCCGACGAGCAGGAGGCCCTCCTGCGCCGGGCCCGTGCCGTGGCCACCAACCGCCGCTTCCCCATCGACCGCAGCGGCCGCCGCTACCCCTGGCCCCTCGTCTGACCACCAACTGGGTGTAGCTGATGTCGCTCCGGCGACATCGCCTCCACCCAAGTTCGCTGAGGGCTACCGCGCCTGGAGGGCCTCGATGAGCTGGGGCAGGACCTTGTGGACGTCGCCGACGATGCCGAGGTCGGCGATGCCGAAGATCGGGGCCTCGCGGTCCTTGTTGATGGCGATGATG
>JBBJOU010000147.1:0-5864 GCA_037724305.1 Acidimicrobiales bacterium | reverse complement strand
TTCGGCGGTGGGCGGCGGTGCTGGATCAGGGTGAGGCCGTCGCCGATGGCGAGCTGGACGACGTCGAGGCGGGGGTCGGCGGCGACGGCGGCGTTGAAGGCGGCGATGGCCGCCGTCGTCGGGTCGTGCTCGGCCGGCGGGCCGACGACGGCGCCGTGCCAGAGGGTGTTGTCGACGGCGATCACCCCGTCCGGCGAGAGGCGATCCAGCAGCAGCTCGAGGTAGCGGGGGTTCTCGTGCTTGTCGGCGTCGACGAAGGCGAGGTCGATCGACGGTTCGGCGGGTAGTTCGCCGAGGGTCTCGATGGCGTCGCCGATGCGCAGCTCGATGCGGTCGGCGACACCGGCCTTGAACCAGTACCCGGGGGCCAGCTCGGTGACGCGGGGGTCGTTGTCGATGGCGATCAGGCGTCCGCCGGGCGCCAGGCCGCGGGCGATGCAGATGGCCGAGTAGCCGGTGAAGGTCCCGAGCTCCACGGCGAGGCGGACCCGACCGAGGCGGCTCAGCACGGTGAGGAAGGCGCCCTGCTCGGGGCTGATGAGCATGCCGGCACGGCTACGCATCCGGGCCCGGGTCACCGCCGCCAGGTCGACCAGCACCTGATCGGGCGGGGTGGTCGAGGCCAGCATCGCGGCGTACACGGCGGCGTCGAGGCCGGGCGTCTTGGGTTCGGTCACGCGGCGCAGTCTGGCGCAGGCGCGAGTGGTCGGCGGCGCACCGCCATCTCGTAGGGTCCGCCCATGACCGGTGCAACGCGTTCCGTCGCCGCCCTGCTGGCGGCGGCGGCGCTCTGCCTCTCGGCCGCCTGCGGCGGCGAGGGTGCCGAGCCCGGACCGGGCGCCTCGCCGGACGGCGGCGCCGCCGCCACCACAGCGGCCACCGAGGCGACGGGCGAGCTCGGCCCCTATGGCGTCGGGCGGCGGACGGTGACCGTCACCGACCCCGCCCGCGACGGCCGCCAGCTGACCGTCGACCTCTGGTACCCGACCGACACCGACGACGGTGAGCCTTCGACGTACGAGTTCGTTCCCGGCATCGCCTACGACTCCGAGACGGCCCTGGCCGCCCCACCCGTCGCCGGCGGGGGGCCGTTCCCCCTCGTGATCTACTCCCACGGCAGCGGTGGGGTGCGCTTCGTGGCCTCGTTCCATACCGAGCTGCTCGCCAGCCACGGGTTCGTGGTGGCTGCGCCCGACCACGCCGGCAACACGGTCGTCGAACGGTTCCTCGGGACCACTGACCCGGTCGAGGACATCCGCCGGGACCGTCCGGCCGACATCTCGTTCGTGATCGACTCCCTCCTCGACCCCACCGGCGACGCCGCCGTCGACGAGGTCGGTGCCATCGTCGACCCCGCCAGCATCGGCGTGTCCGGGCACTCCTTCGGCGGCTTCACCGCCCTCGCCATCGCCGGCGGTCAGGGCGACCTCGCGCCCGACGAGCGGGTGTCGGCCATCGTCGCCATGGCCCCGGCCTCGAGCCTGCTCACCGACGCCGACCTGGCCGGCGTCGACGTCCCCACCATGGTGGTCAGCGGCACCGACGACATCACCACCCCGATCGACGACAACACGACGCGCGCTGCGGCGGCGGTCGCCGGTCGGCCGCTCCTGCGGGTCGACATCGAGGGCGCCGGCCACCAGTCCTTCACCGACGTCTGCGACTACACCGTCCTGCTGCGCGACCTGCCCGACATCGACCCGGCGATCGTGGAGGCCGTCGACGCCCTGGCCGAGGAGGGGTGCGGCCCCGACTTCCTCCCCGCCGACGAGGTCCAACAGATCGTCAACCGGTACGCGGTCGCCTTCTTCCTGAGCGAGCTCGCCGGCGACGACGGCGCCGCCGCTGTCCTCACCGACGAGGCCGCCGGAGCCGACGCCGACATCACCTTCGAGCGCTCGGACTGAAGGGCGCCCTCGGCGGTGGCAGGCTCGCCCCATGCCCCGCGTACGCCTCGACGTCACCGACCGCGTCGCCGTCGTCACCCTCGACGACCCCGACCGCCGCAACGCCCTCGACCTCGGCATCACCGCCGAGCTGGGCGCCGCCTTCGACGAGCTCGAGGGGCGCGCCGGCGACGGCGGCGACGTCGGTGCGGTGGTCGTCACCGGTGCCCCGCCGGCGTTCTGCGCCGGCGCCGACCTCTCGCACCTCGGGAGCAGCGAGCACGAGGGTCTCATGGCCGTCTACGAGGGCTTCCTGCGGGTGGCGCGCTGCTGGCTCCCCACCATCGCCGCCGTCAACGGCCCCGCCGTGGGCGCCGGCATGAACCTGGCCCTGGTGTGCGACCTGCGCCTCGCCGCCCGCCGCGCCCGCTTCGACACCCGCTTCCTCCAGCTCGGCCTCCATCCGGGCGGCGGCCACACGTGGATGTCCCGCCGTATCGCCGGTCCGCAGACGGTCGCCGCCACCGTCCTCTTCGGTGAGGTGCTCGACGGCGAGGCGGCCGAACGGGCCGGGCTCGTGTGGCGCTGCGTCGACGACGACGCCCTGCTCCCCACCGCCATGGAGCTCGCCGGCCGCGCCGCCGCCGGCCCTCCCGAGCTGCTGGCCCGGATGAAGGTCACCATCGCCGAGGTCGTCGACATCGCCACCTACGAAGCGGCGGTCGCCCGGGAGCTCGAAGACCAGGTGTGGTCGGTGCGCCAGCCGGCCTTCAAGGAACGCCTGGCGGCGCTACAGGCCAAGATCCGGCGCTGAGGCCGAGCCCCCCGGCCGACCGGTTCCTGGCTGCCACCGCCGCCGTGCACGACCTGACGCTCGTCACGGCCGACACCCGCCTCCTGGCCGGGACCGGCTACCGGACCGTCGCCGCCACGTAAGCGACCTCAGCCCGTCCAGTCGGCGATGAGCTGGTCGCGGCGCTCGGCCCACTCCTCGGTGGTCATGGCGTAGCGGACGTGGTCCTCCCAGAGGCCGTTGATCTCGAGGTAGCGCAGGGCGATGCCCTCGTCGCGCAGGCCCAGCTTGGTCATCACCGACCGGCTGTTGGTGTTACGGGGGATGATGGCGATCTGCAGGCGGTGGAGGTGCAGTTCCTCGAAGGCGAAGCGGGCGAGCAGCACGAGACCTTCGGCCACGTAGCCGTTGCCGGCCTTGGCCTCGTCGATCCAGTAGCCGACATAGGCGTTCTGGAACGGTCCCCGCTGGATGGAGTTGAGGTTGATCTCGCCGGCGACCTCGCCGTCCACGAAGAGGCCGAACCCGAAGCCGGCGCCGAGCATCCGCTCCCGTTGGCGTGCCGCGCAGCGGGCCTCGAAGGCGGCGCGGTCCTCGACGACGTCGGGCGCCCCCGGGGGACGGGCCGCCTCCCACCGGGTGAGCCACTCGACGTTGCGGCGACGGACCTCCCGCCAGGCGACGAAGTCGCTGGCGACGAGAGGGCGCAGCAGCAGCCGCCGTCCGAAGAGGGTGCTCATCGAACAAGGACCGTTGACGGGCGGCTCACCACGGGGTGGGACGACCGAGCGCCTCGGCCAGGGCGGCGAGGAACAACGCGACGTTGCGGGGGCGGGCGGTGTGGCCCATGCACCCGACGCGCCACACCCGGCCGGTGTACTCCCCCAGCCCGCCGCCGATCTCGATGCCGTGGCGCTCGAGCAGCACCGACCGGACCTTGGCATCCTCGGCGTCGTCGGGCACCCATACGGTCGTGAGCTCGGGCAGGCGGTGGCCCTCGGCGGCGAACAGCTCGAGGCCCATCGCCTCCAGGCCGGTCTGCAGCAGCCGCCCGCACTCGGCGTGGCGGTGCAGGGCGGCGTCGAGCCCCTCGGCCACCACTGCCCCGAGCCCGGCGTGCAGCGCGTAGATCATCGACACCGGCGCAGTGTGGTGGTAGGTCCGGGCCCCGGTGGCCGACCCGGTGTAGCGCGACAGCATGCGCAGGTCGAGGTACCAGCTGCGGCTCTGCTCGACGAAGCGCTCGCGAGCCCGGTCGGAAACGGTCAACGGCGCCAGGCCGGGGGCGACGCCGAGGCACTTCTGCGTGCCGCTGTAGGCGAGGTCGATGCCCCAGCCGTCGATGTCGAGCTCGATGCCGCCGAGGCTGGTCACGCAGTCGACCAGCAGCAGCGCGTCGCCCTTGCCGTCGGCGAGACCATCGAGGTCGGAGCGCACGCCGGTGGAGGTCTCGGCGTGGACCACGGCGATCACCTTCGGCGCCGGGTGGGCGCCGAGCAGGGCCTCCGGGCGGATGGGCTGACCCCACGGCGCTTCGACGCGCACGACCTCGGCGCCGCAGCGCCCGGCCACGTCGCACATCCGCTCGCCGAACACGCCGTTGACGCCGATGACCACCGGGTCGCCGGGCTCGACGACGTTGACGAACGCCGCTTCCATCCCAGCCGAGCCGGTGCCGCTGAGGGGCAGGGTGAGCGGGTTGGCGGTACGGAACACCGTGCGGAGGCGGGCGCACGTCTCGTCGAGGACGGCGACGAACTCGGGATCGAGGTGCCCGAGCATCGGTCGGCCCAGCGCGGCGACGGCCTCGGGATAGGGGTTGCAAGGCCCCGGGCCCATGAGGATCCGATCGCTCAGCGGCGCCGGCGGACTGGTCGTGGTGGGCACGGCTTCACGCTACTCAGGCACCGGAGGCGGCGCCCGGGGCGGCGACTCCGATCAGAGTTGCGAGGCGACGAGGCCGTCGAGGATGTCGGACTCGCTGACCAGGAGCTCGTCGAGGGCGAGGACCCGGAAGACGGCCACCAGCACGCAGCAGCCGCCGACGATGACGTCGGCGCGGGCCTCCTCGAGCCCGGGGTTGTGGATGCGGTCGGCCCGGGCCTCGGTGGCGAGGGTGCGGAACACGTCCTCGACGGCGGCCCGGGTGAGGGTGAAGTGGTGGATGGCGTCGCGGTCGTAAGCGGCCAGGCCGAGCTCGACGGCGGCGACCGTGCTCACCGTGCCGGCCAGGCCGATCACCTGCTTGGCGGCGAGGACGAGCGGGACCTCGCGCACGACGTCGTTGATGTGCTCTGCGCTCACCGTGATGGCGGCGTGGAGCTCCTCGGGTGCCGGGGGGTCGGCGGTGAAGTACCGCTCGGTCATGCGCACGCATCCGATGTCGACGGAGCGGGCGACGGCGAAGCCGTCGGGCCCCCCGACGGCGAACTCCGTCGACCCGCCGCCGATGTCGACGACGAGGAACGGACCGTCGGCGGGGTCGAGCTCGGCGGTGGCGCCGAGGTACGACAGCCGGCCTTCCTCGTCGCCGGTGAGCAGCTCGGGGCGGGCACCGATGATGGCCTCGGCGGGACCGAACAGCTCGTCGCGGTTGGCGGCGTCGCGAGCGGCTGACGTGGCGGTGACGCGGACCCGGCCCTCGGGCACGCCGAGGCGGTCCATCTCAGCCCGGTACTCGCGCAGCACGGCGAGGGTGCGCTCGATGGCCTCCGGCGCCAGGCGACCGCCGCCGTCGACGCCCTGGCCCAGGCGGGTGATGCGCATGAGCCGGCTGAGGGTCAGGGGCGGTCCCGGGGCCCCGTCGGCGCCGACCACGGGCTGCGCCACCAGGAGCCGGGTCGAGTTGGTCCCGCAGTCGATGGCGGCGACCGGGGTGGCGGCGGGAGCGTCGGGCACGGGGGGCAGTCAATCCGCTACGGGCCCGGCCAGTCGCACCGCGACCCACCGGCCCACGGGGTCGTCGCCGCCGGCGAGGTGCCAGGCGTAGTGGGCATGGAGGCACTTCACCCCGATGCGGGTGCCGGCCACCCCGCCGCTGGGGCGCGGCCCGCTCCACCCGGGGGGCACGGCGGCGTCGCGCTCGGCGGCGTAGCGGGCGTGGGCGGCGGCCAGCTCATCGGCGTCGACGTCGCGCTCGGCGGCGTCGACGCCGCCGGTGGACTCGAGGCGCCCGACGCGCGTGC
>JBBJOU010000146.1:0-5873 GCA_037724305.1 Acidimicrobiales bacterium | reverse complement strand
TGGGACGTCGAGGCCTACGCGCCCGGTACCGGCCAGTGGCTCGAGGTGTCGTCGGTGTCGTGGTTCGGTGAGTACCAGGCTCGGCGGGCGGCCATCCGCTGGCGCCCCGACGACGCCTCGGGGACCCGGATGTGCCACACCGTGAACGGCTCGGCGCTGGGGTGGCCGCGGACGGTGGCCGCCTACCTCGAAACCCATCGCCGCCCCGACGGCACCGTCGGCGTGGTCGACGCCCTGCGCCCGCTGCTGGGCGTCGACGCCATCCCCTGGCCCGGGCCCGTCGCCGGGTCGACGGGCCGGCTCCGTCACCCGGAGGCGTGATGAACGACGCGCCGAGCGCTGCGGCCGAGCAGACTCCGCCCGTGCCCCCGTCGCCTGACGTCGCTCCCGGCCCGCACGCCCCGGCCGGAACCCCCACCCCGAAGGTCGTCCGCGTGGCGGTGGCCAACGACTTCGAGCTGGTGGTGGCCGGCCTGGCCACCATGCTGACGCCGTTCGAGAGCATCGAGGTGTGCGACTCGGTGCTGCTCGGTGAGCCGGTCGACAGTGCCGTCGACGTGGTGCTCTACGACACCTTCGGGCGGGCCGACCTCGACTTCGACGAGCTCCGCCGACTGCGCCAACAGGACAAGGTCGGCGCCCTCGCCATCTACACCTCGAACGCAGACGCCCGTCTCGTCCGCGCTGCGCTCGACGCCGGCGCCGCCGGGGTGCTGTCCAAGGCCCTGCCCGCCGCCGCCCTCGTCGACGCGCTCGTGCGGGTGGCCGCGGGCGAGGTGGTGGTCCAATCCGGCGACGCCCCCGGCGACGGGCTGGGTCGGAACTGGCCGGGCCGGTCGATGGGACTGACCGAGCGACAGGCCGAGGTGGTGGTGCTGCTTCTCGAGGGCCTCACCAACGCCGAGATCGCCGAAGTCCTCTACGTGGGCCTCGACACGGTGAAGACCCACCTGCGGCGCGCCTACCGGGTGCTCGGCGTCCGCAACCGGGCCCAGGCGGTCGCCCGCCTCCTCGAGGACCCGGGGTTCGGTCGCTTCCGTTGACCGGTGCGCCGCCGGGAGCGGCCGGCGCTCCGGGGGGTCGGAGCCGCGCCACCGGCACGGTCGACACGATGCGCCGGTGGAAGGCATCGGCCCTCACGGACCGGGCGTGGCGGACCCCCGGCCTCCGTGCCCGCATCGGCATCGTCGCCACCATGGCCATCGTCGCCCTGTCGGCGTTCGTGCTGCTGGTGGCGCCGGTGATCGGTGAGCTGCGCCGGGAGCTCGCCGTCGAGCGCGAGGTCGTGGTGGCGGCGACCGAGGACGTCGCCGCCCTCGGCAACGCCGTGCGGGACCAGGAGACCGGGCAGCGGGGCTACCTCATCGCCCGCCAGGAGGTCTACCTCGAGCCCTATCTCCGAGGGCGCGAGGCGGCCACCGCCCGCCTGACCGCCCTCGAGCGCTACACCGAGGTCGCCGGCCTCCCCGAGGCGGTGGCGACGCTGCGTACCGCCCTCGAACGGTGGCAGACCGAGGCCGCCGAGCCCGAGATCCGCCTCGCTCGCTTCGGCACCACGGTGGAGGACTCGGTGAGGGCGGGTGAGGGGTTGCGGTTGTTCGAGGACATCCGCGACGGTCTCGCCGCAGTCGACGACGCCGTCGACGAAGAGGCGGTCCGTGTCCGGGAGCGGATCGACACGGTCCTCGACCGCCTCCTCACCACCGTGCTCGGGCTGTTCGCCGTCACCGGTGTGGCCGCGCTCGTCGTCACCGGGTTGTTGCGGCGCTGGATCACCGTGCCCGTTGCCGACCTCGTGCGCCAGGTGGGCCGGGTGCGCGACGGCGACCTCGACGCCCCGGTCGCCATCCGTGGCCCGGCCGAGCTGGTCGCCGTCGCCGAGGCCACCGAGACGATGCGGGCGGAGATCGTCCAGCAGCTCCGAGAGGTCACCCGGGCGCGCGAGGCCCTCGAGCAGCGGGCGCCGGCCGTGGTCGCGCTGCGCCGCGAGCTCGAGCCGTCGATGCCCGACCTCCCTCCCGGTCTGGCCGTCGATGCCTTCTTCGAGCCGGCCGAAGGGCTCCTGGCCGGCGACTTCTCCGACGTGATGGCGCTCCCGGGCGGCGGCATCGCCCTCGTGGTGGCCGACGCCTCCGGCCACGGTGCCGACGTCGTCGTGCGGGCCCTGCGCTGCAAGTTCCTGCTCGCCACCGCGCTGCTCGACGGGACCGGCCCGGCCGAGGCCTTCGCCGCCGTGGCCCCTCGCCTCGCCGACCGCGAGGGCTCCTTCGTCTCGGCCGTGGTGGTGGTGGTCGAACCCGACGGGGTGCTGCGGTGGGCCAACGCCGGGCATCCGCCCGCGCTGGTGCGCAGCGCCGCCGGCACCGAGGAGTTGACCCCCACCGGGCCGGTGCTCGGTCCCGTACCCGGCCCGTGGGAGGAGCGCAGCGTCGAGGTGACCGGTTCGTGGTCGGTCGTGGCGTACAGCGACGGCCTGATCGAGGCCCGCCGGGCCGACCGGTCGCTCTTCGGTGAGGGCGGCGTCGAGGCCGCACTGGCGGGGTTGCCCACCGGCGAGGCGTTGGGTGCGGCGGGCCCGGCCCCGATCATCGCCGGGCTGTCAGGCGCGTTGCGCGACTTCCTCGCCGGGGAACGCCCGAACGACGACATCACCATCGTCGCCGCGACCGGCTCCGGGCCACCGTCGCGCCCGTAGGCGGGATTCGACGCATCGTCGGCGTCGGTCAGTGCACGTCGAACTGGAGCCAGACCGCCTTGCCCCCGGAGGCGGGATCGGGCTCGATGCCCCAGCGGTCGGCGCACCGGTCGACGATGTAGATGCCCCGTCCCCGCACTGCGTGCTGGTCAGCCTCGACCAGCGAGGGCAGTGCCGGCGACGCGTCATGGACCACGATCCGGACGGCCTTGTCGTGCTCGTGTTCGATGCGCAACCCGAACGGGGGAGCACCGTGCTCGATGGCGTTGGTGACGACCTCGCTGGTGCACAGCAGCGCCCGGTCGAGCGTGTCAGCGTCGAGCACCGTGCCGAGGACGGCCGCCACCGTGCCGCGCGCAGCACGAGCGGCGCTCGGGTCGGCGGCGAGCTCCTGCTCGTGGTCGCTCACGGTCGGCACAATTGGCCTCCGTACCCGGCGTGGTGCCGGTGCAGCCCACACGGCCGGCGACGTCCGGGCGCCGCTCGCGTGCTGGCCCGGGACCGCCGCCTCCGCCGGCGACCTCGGTGGGGCCGCTCGGACTCGGGGCTCAGCGCTCGACGAGGAGCGCGCCCAAGCCGGTGAGATCCAGGGTGCGCCGCACCGGCTCCGAGGCGGCCACCACGCGCACGGCACCCTCGCCGAGCCGGGTACGGGCGGCGATGATCGTCGAGAGCCCGGTGGAGTCCATGAAGGCGACGAGGCTGAGGTCCAGGTCGATGGCGGGGGCACCGGTGTCGACGGCCTCCTCGATGGCCGAGCGCAGGAGGGGGGCGGAGTCGACGTCGATCTCGCCGGCGGCCCGGAGCACCACACCCGTCGACGATCGGTCCGCGGCGATCGTGAGCAGGGGATCGGTGTCCTCGGAGGTGTTGCTGCGGGTCATCACCGTCATCGTTGCACCTCGGAGCGCTGGGCGCGGGTCGGCCGGTCCGACGAGGCGCTCATCGACGCCGGGACCGTACCACCGGCAGGTCCCGGCGACCATGGCCCGGGCGGGCCATCGATGGCGCCCCGTTCGGGCCCCCCGGCATGGCCCTTCCGGCGGATCAGGTCTCCGCGACGGCGAGACCCAGCGCCGCCGCGGCCACGCTCAGCACCACGGTGGTGGCGAGATAGGCGCTGGCGGTGCCCGGCCGCCGACCTCGGAGATCGGCGACCTGGGCGGCCACCCCCGAGGCGGTGGTGAGAGCACCGAGCCCGCCGGTGCCGACCGCGGTCATCACCGGTGTGGCGCTGCCGGCGAGGAGGCCGAGCGCGGCCGATCCCACCACGTTGACGGCCAGGGTGCCGATCGGCCACCCCCCCGGGCGATCGAGGCGCCCGGCGAGGCGCCAGCGCACCACTGCGCCCAGCGCGGCGAGGGTGGCGAACACAGCCGCGGTCACGGCGCCGTGCTCCGGTCGGACCGGCTGCCGAGGTGCAGGCCGGCCACGACGGCGGCGCCGCCGAGGACGATCGAGGCGGCCAGGTAGCCGGAGGCGGCCGCGAGCCGGCCGTCACCGATGAGCTGGGCCAGCTCGACGGCCACCGTCGATGCGGTGGTCAGGCCGCCGCAGACACCGGCGCCGAGGCCGTCGACCAGCACCGCCGCCGCCGTGCTGCCCGGCGGCCGCCGCCGACCGGCGGCCAGGACGAGCCCGAGCAGCCCGGCGCCGACCACGTTGACGGCGAGCACCGCCCAGGGGAGCGATGCCCCGGCCGCTGGCCAGGCCGTCACCGCCGCCCACCGCAGGCCGGCACCGAGCGCCCCGCCCACCGCCACCAGCGCCGTCCGGCGTGCCCCGCCCGGCGTCGTCGCAACCACAGTCCGATCTTCGCGCGACCCGGTGGGGGAGTCGGACGCCGACCGGCATGACCCTCGGGCGCGGTCGGTAATGTCGGGAGATGGCCGCCCCGCCGTCGCCGTCGCCGTCGCCGGTGCAGCGCCGCATCGCCGAGGAGCTGGCCGAGGCGGGTGTCGAGCTGCAGGGGTCCGACGCCTGGCGGAGCCTGCTGCTCGGCGAGATCGATGCCGCCCTGCGACCGCAGCTCCACGAACGCCGGGTGTTCAGCCTCGGGTCCATCATCGACCCGGCCACCGACGAGGCGACGTGGGAACCCGGCACGGAGTTGGTGATGCGGCGGGGGCCGCTCGAGGCGCTCCCCGTGCCCGACGCCCGCCGTTTCGCCGACGGGATGTCGAGCTGGCTGCTGCGCCGTGCTGACGGGCCCCAGGAGTGGGTGGTCTTCGACCGGCCCGCCGGTTCCGAGCGCGACCTGGTGGTCGTCGCCGAGGTGCTGGGGGCGACCGTCGTGCAACGCCATCCCACCGGCGTGGTGCGGGTGGTCGGCGCGTTCGGCGTGGTGCGGGGCGACGGGCTGCGCTGGCACCGGGAGCCACCCATCAGCTCCTGGCTCGATGCCGTCGTGTCCTCGGTGCGCGGCGATCCCGAGGTGATCGAGCTGCTGCTCGAGTTCGCGGTGCACGACCTCGGCGCCCGGGGGATCGGGGCCATCCTCGTGCACCGCACCGACGACGAGCGCTCCGGTCCCGAGGTCGAGGCCCGGCTGCCTCGCCCACCCCCGCTGCGGGTGCGGCGCGCCGCCGACCTGGCGCCGCTGCGCCACGCCCTCGGCCAAGTGGATGGCGCCGCCGTGCTCGACGCCGACGGGGTGCTCCGCCAGATCGGTGTGCGTCTGGTGCCCAGTCCCGACGCCGAGGCGTCGGTCGACGGCCTGCGGGGCATGCGCCACACCGCCGGGCGGCGCTACAGCTTCGACGACCCCACCGCCACGGTGATCGTGGTCAGCGAGGACGGGCCGGTCACCGTCCTGCGCGGCGGCGAGCTCGTCGCCACCTCGCCCTCCGCCGGCGACGGGGAACGCACGTTCGTGTAAGGTCGAATTCGTGACCGAGAAGCGGCTGCGCTGGCGCCTGGCGGACGAGGCCCCCGACGGGCCCCAGGGCGCTCTCTTCGACGACCCGGTGTTCGAGGTCGAGCCCGGCCGGGGCGAGTACCGCGACCTCACCTTCCTCCACGTGCGGGCCAAGCGCATCATCAACGACCTCAAGGGCTCGTGGCTCCCGTTCCGCCACACCATCAACGCCTACCGAGGCTGCTCCCATGCGTGCTCCTATTGCTTCGCCCGGTCGACGCACACCTACCTCGACCTCGACGCCGGTGACGACTTCGACCG
>JBBJOU010000145.1:0-5882 GCA_037724305.1 Acidimicrobiales bacterium | reverse complement strand
CGATCGTCATCGACCTCGCCCAGCGGGGCTGGCTGACCATCACCGAGGAGACCCGAGACGGATACCTCCGCGAGAGCACCGAGTTCCGGTTCACCCGCTCGGGCCCGCCTCGCAACGACGTGGTCCGCCCCTACGAGGCGGCGGTGCTGGCTCGCCTGTTCGCCGGCGGCGCCCGTAAGTCGGTCACCCAGGGCGAGCTCAAGTCGGAGGCCGAGGACAACCGCACCGGATCGACGGCATGGATGACCCAGCTGAAGGGCGACGTCGCCTCCGACTATGCCCAACAGGGCTATGAGTCGAGGAACGGTTGCCTCCCGTGGGCCCTCCACGCCGTGGTCGTGCTCGTCGTGCTCGCCGCCGGCATCGGCGCCGCCGTCCTCGGGTCGCCCATCGGTGCCAGCGCCATCGCTGTCGCCGTCGTCCTCCTGGCCCTCAGCCCGTTGCTGCGCCAGCGCACCGACCAGGGCGCCCGCAAGCTGGCCGAGGTGCAGGGTCTGCGGCGCTTCCTCAAGGACTTCTCGCTGGTCGACGACGTCCCCATCGGCCACCTCGCCCTCTACGAGCGCTACCTCGTGTTCGCCGTCGCCCTCGGCGTGGCCGACGACCTCCTCCGCGGGCTTCGCACCCGCTTCCCCGAGCTGGCGAGCCAGGATTCGGGTTTCGCCACGTGGTACATCGCCGGGTCGGTGATGAGCCCGGGCGGCTACGGCGGCTCGTTCGACCGCCTCTCCTCGGTCGGCTCCATCGGCACGTTCGCCACCGACTTCAGCAGCGACGCCGCCGCCGCCTTCAGTCCCCCGGCGTCCAGCTCCGGCGGTGGCGGCGGCTTCTCGGGTGGCGGCGGCGGAGGCGGCGGAGGCGGAGGCGCCGGGGGGTGGTGAGGGGACCCGAGGGCTGTCTCGGTTGTGGTTGCGTCGGGCGGGATGGGGGGCGCACCGCACGGCCCTCACGGCTTCGCCAAGATCGGGCCGTACGGCACGACCCCCATCCCTTGGGGACTCCACCCTCCTCGGTGCCCCCACCCTCACCTTGACTGTGGGATACCCACGCCGGCAGCCGCCTTCGGCGGCGCCGGCGCCTTCAAGCGGTCGCGGTTGCATCGAGGTCTAGCGTCGCCGGGGTGGACCGGGCGACGGTGGCGGTGTACGAGGCGCAGGCGGGGGACTACCTGGCGAAGCGGGCGGTGGTGGAGGGGGCGCGGGCGGCGGCGTTCGCCGCTGCCGTGCCGGCGGGGGCCTTGCGGTTGGACCTGGGGGCGGGGCCGGGGTTGTACCTCGATCGGCTGGGGGAGCCGGTGGTGGCCGGGGACGCGGCGGTGGCCATGTGCGTCGAGGCCCGGCGGCGGTTCCCGGGCGTCGCCGCCGTGGTCCACGACCTGGAGGCGTTGCCGTTCCGGGCGGGGGCGTTCGGGGGGGTGTGGGCGTCGAAATGCCTGCAGCACGTGGCCGCCGACCGGTTGCCCGGGGCCCTCGCCGAGCTGCACCGGGTGCTGGGGGTCGGGGGGCGGCTCGACGTCACTGCCTTTTCGGGCAAGGACGGCATCACCGGGCGGGCGTCGATGGTGTCCGAGGACGACCTGCCCGGTCGGCTGTTCACGTTCTGGGCGCCGGACGCGCTGGCCGACCTGCTCGTCGCCGCCGGCTTCGAGGTCGACGACCTCGGCCAGGACGGGGACCGGGTCACCGCCACCGCCACCCGGGCCCGGACGCTGCCCGACCTCGTCGGCCCCGGGCTGCGCCTGCTGGTGTGCGGGCTCAACCCCAGCCTCTACGCCGCCGACACCGGCGTCCCCTACGGGCGGCCCGGCAACCGGTTCTGGCCGGCGGCACTGGCCGCCGGGCTGGTGAGCGTCGCTCGCGACCCCTGGCACGCCCGGCGCCACCACGGCGTCGGGTTCACCGACCTGGTGAAGCGGGCCAGCGTGGGCGCCGCCGAGCTCACCCCTGTCGAGTACCGCGCCGGGGCCGAGCGCCTCGACCGCCTGGTGGGCCTGCTCCGCCCCCGGGTGGTCGCCTGCTGCGGCCTCACCGGGTGGCGAGCCGCCGTCGACCGCCGGGCGACCGCCGGCGCCCAGCCCCGCCGGCTCGGCGGCCGGCCGGTCTACCTGTTGCCCAACCCCAGCGGGCTCAACGCCCACGTCAAGGTTGCCGACATCGCCGCCCACCTCGCCGCCGCCGCCGAGCTGGCTGACCGGACGCCGCTCACCGGGTGACCGCCGGTTCGTGGCGCAACGCTGCGGGTTCGGGTCCGCCGCCACCTTCCGCAGCCACTTCCGCCGCCAGATGGGCACCACGCCGCTGGCCTACCGGGTCGCCTTCCGCCGCGCTGCGTGAGGACGCCGGCGCTCGTCCCGGGCGAGCTCCCGGAACATGACCGAGATGCGGGCGCCCGCACGCGCCTGCTTCGGCACGCAGTGCTGGAACGTTCGCTGGCAGGTGCCACCCAGGACGAGCAGGTCGCCGTGACCTGGGGTGAAGCGCACCGACGGGCCGCCGCCCGCCGGGCGCAGCAGGAATCGTCGGGCCGAGCCGAGCGAGACGATGGCGACCACGGTGGTGGCCCGGTCGCGTCCCACCCGGTCGCCGTGCCAGGCGACCGAGTCGGCGGCGCCGCGGTAGAGGTTGGCCGAGACGACGCCCAGATCGAGGCCGTAGCGAGCCGACAACACCGCCGCCATGGCCGGCACCGGCGTCGGCGGGTCGTCCCAGCGACCCGTGGTGAGGCGTGGCTCGAGCACCATGGCGTCGTACATCGACCGCTCGTGGGTGGCCCACGGCGCACGAGCCATCACCGCCTCGAAGAGCGCATCGGCGCCGTGCACCCAGCCCGGCACCCAGTCGACCCAGGCGCCGGCGCCAAGGAAGCGACGACGGACACCGGCGAGGTCGGCGTCGATCGACGGCTCGGCGCCGACGTCGAGCAGCGTCGGTTGGAAGACGGTGTCGGGGACCGGCACGGCCGCCATCGTAGCCGTCCGAACGCCTGTTCGCTCGCGATGGCGCGGCCCGGGGTACCCGCCGGACGCGTGACAGCAACCGCACATACCGGGTGACGATGGCGCCGTCGATGCCATGGGACCGTCGGGGCACGCATCGCGTCGTCGACCGGGCCCTGTACGTATCCCTGAACGAGGAGCAGACCTGCCCATGCGCAACCGTCGTCGGATCGCCGCCACCCTGGCCGCCACCCTGGTGGGCGGCCTCGCCGTCGCCGCCGTCCCCAACGCCAACGCGGCGTCCACCGAGGGGCTCACCGCCTTCGCCCTCACCAGCGAGCAGCGGATCCTGAACATCGACGTCGAGCGGCCCCGGCCCTCCTTCGCCACCCGCACCCTTCGGGGCTTCACCCTCGACACCGAGATCCTCGGCATCGACGTCCGCCCCGCCACCGGCCAGCTCATCGGTCTGGGCGACGCCGGCGGCGTCTATTCGATCGACCCGACCCCGGGGACCGGCGGCGACGTGACCCTGATCTCGCGGCTCAACGTCGCCCTCGACGGCGGCGAGGTGGCCATCGACTTCAACCCGACCGTCGACCGCCTCCGCGTGGTCAGCGACCTGGGCCAGAACCTGCGCGTCAACGTCGACACCGGCGCCACCACCGTCGACACCCCGCTCACCGACTCCGGCGCCATGGGCGCCCCCGCCCTCGGCGTGGCCGGTGCGGCGTACACGAACAACGAAGTCGTCGGCAACGCCGCCACCAGCACCGTGCTCTACGACATCCAGGCCAGCACCGACCGGCTCCTCATCCAGTCGCCGGCCAACAACGGCACGCTGGCCAACGTCGGCAGCGTCGGCGTCGACGTCAACGGCACCCTCGGTTTCGACATCTACACCCACGTCGACGAGTCAGGCACGGCCGTGTCCAACACCGGCATCGTCACCACCAGCGGGCTGATCGACCGCTCCACCATCCACACCATCGACCTCGAGACCGGGGCCATCACCACGCTCGGTAACTTCCTGCCCCGCCACGAGGTGATCGACATCGCCGTCCCCCTCGACCAGGACGTACCGGCGCCCGCCGATGACCCGGTCGTGGCCCAGGGCTTCGCCCTCGTCGACCGGGGCGGGATCATCACCTTCTCGAGCGACAACCCCGGCGGCGGCGTCGAGGGCCCCGCCATCACCGGCGTGCCCGACGGCGGCGGCCTGAACCGGATCGTCGGCATCGACGTCCGCCCCGCCACCGGTGAGCTCATCGGCGTCGACAACCAGGGAGCGATCTACGCGATCGACCCGGCCACCGGCGTGGCCACGTTCAAGAGCCAGATCAGCGTGCCCGCCGGCATCGACTTCAGCGCCTTCGGCATGGACTTCAACCCCGCCGTCGACCGCCTGCGCCTGGTGAGCAACACCGGCCAGAACCTGCGCATCAACGTCGACACCGGTGCCGCCACCGTCGACGGCCCGGTCACGACGCCCAACGCCACCATCGAGGGCACGGTCGGGCAGGCGTACACCAACAACGACGCCGCCGCCACCACCGGCACCGTGCTGCGCAACATCGACTCGCTCAGCGAGTCGCTGCTGCTCCAGTCGCCGCCCAACGCCGGCACCGTGGCCGTCATCGGCAATACCGGCCTGGACATCACGCCCCTCAGCGGGTTCGACATCTTCACCGAGCGCGATGACATGGGCACGTCGGTCATGAACACCGGCTTCATCACGGTGAACGACACCACCACCGCCCGCTTCTACGAGATCAACCTCGAGACGGGCGCCACCGAGCTCATCGGCGACTTCGGCACCGCCTACGTGCTCGACATCACCTTCCCCGCCGGCTGAACCGGCTGAACGGGGGCGCCCGCAACCACGTCGCCACACCTACGGTGCCCCGGACCGCATGGTCCGGGGCACCGGCGCGCCGGGGCGGCATGCTGCATCGATGGGCGCACGGGCGTGGATGGCCGGGAGGCTCCCGGGGGCGACGGAGCGGCGGGAACAGGTGACCGCCTACCGGGCGTGGTGGGACGCCGCCAACGAGGTCGCCCTCACCACGCCCGGACCCCGGTGGGTGGCGCTCGGTGACTCGGCGGCGCAGGGAATCGGCGCCAGCCGCCCCGAGCGGGGATGGGTGGGGGTCGTGCTCGACCGGTTGCGGGCGGAGCGCGACCCCTCGTGGCAGGTGGTGAACCTCTCGGTCACCGGAGCGCGCGCCGCCGACCTACTGGCGCAGCAGGTCCCGGCGCTCGGCGCCCTCGCGGGGCCGCGCCCGGCGCTGGTGACGTGCCTCATCGGTGGCAACGACCTGCTGCGGGCACGAGGCGACGCCTTCCTCGCCGGGCTCACCCGCCTGCTCGGGACGCTGCCCGAGGGAGCGGTGGTGGCCACCATGCCCCGGGGTGTCCGCGAGAACCTGGCGCAGCGGGCGAACGCCCTGGTCACCGACCTCGCCGCCGAGCGCGGGTTGGTGGTGGCCGACCTCTGGGCCCGTACCGGCCCCCCGTGGAAGGGCCGGTACGCCGCGGATCAGTTCCACCCAAGCGTCCTCGGCCACATCGACTGGGCCGACGCCGTCGCCGTCGCCATCGGCCTGTCGGTCGCCCACCCCGACCGCGGCGGCGCCTGACCCGTCAACCGACGGAGCACAGACCCAGAGGCGGGGGCATGCGGGACGTCTTCAACAGGAACCGGCGCGTGCTCGGGCTCGACGTCGACCGGGGTGCTCCCGCCCACCCGTGGAGATGGTTCGCAGCACCCCGGTTCGCGGTCCATGCGACCGGGGTGTCGCCCGCCAGCCGTACGGGTGGTGGCGTGCACCCCGGTGGGGACCACGGGGACCGAGCCGCGCCGGGAACGCCGGGGCGACGTTGTGACGCACCTCACGACTCGCCGGCCGCCGATCGGGGTCCCACTGTCACACCCCTCGGGAGAATG
>JBBJOU010000144.1:0-5883 GCA_037724305.1 Acidimicrobiales bacterium | reverse complement strand
ACCGCGATGACGCCGGCGGGTTGTACGCCCCTCTCGTCGGCGACGTGACGTGCACTTCGGTGGCCGATGGCGTCGCCGTGACCACGGGGATCATCCGCCACGCGTGGTTCCGCGACTTCCCCGGCTCGCTTGTTGTCGGCACGGCCGTCGCCATCACGGTGGCCGACGACGGCGCCGGTGATGAGGTCGGGTTCGACTTCGAGTTCTTCGACGAAGATTCGAATATCGCTCCGTGCACCCGGGTGGAACCCTTCGCTCCCGTCGAACGGGGCAACTTCACCGTCCGCTGACGCTGGTCGGCGTCGGCTGACGCTGGTCAGGAGTCGTCCGCATCACGCCCGGGGCGGGTCGACCTCGATGCGGAGGCGGCCCGGGGGCCGCTCGACCGACGCGAGGACGTCGGCCAACCCGTCGGGGTCGGGCGCCCGCACCAGCCACCGGCCATCGGCCGGGCCGAGGACCTCGGTGCCCGCCGGCCAGATGCCGGCGGCCTCGGCCCGCGCCGCCGCCTCGGCCCACTGCGGCCCTGCCGCCCCCGACACCACGGCGAGGGCGGCGGCCGGCGGGTAGCCGAGCTCAGCCCGCCGGCGCGCCTCGGGGCCGGCGACGAGGTCGGGATCGGCCCGCAGCGCTGCCTGGACGACGGGGTGCTCGGGCCAGCGGGTCTGCAGCACGAGGCGGCCGTCGCCGGCCCGCCCGCCGACGGCCCGGGCGGCGCGAGCGAGCACGGCGAGGGCGTGCTCGGCGGCCCGGAACCGGGGGGCGAGCAGTTCCTGGTCGAGGTCGAGCACGGCGACCACGCCCACCGACGCCGCCGGGAGGCGGTGCAGAACGGCCTCGGTCCCCACCAGCGCCCGGGGCGCCCCCGGTGCCGACACCGCGTCGTCGGGCGTGGCGCCGGTGACCTCGAGCACCGGCTCGCGCAGCGTCGCGCTCAGCTCCTCGACGGCGCGGGCGACGCCGGCCCGCAGCAGCTTCATCCGGCTCCCGCCGCACCCGAGGCAGACGACGGGCCGCTCGGCGGCGCATGCCCGGCACACCAGGCGGCCGGGCTCGGGTTGGCCGACGACGGCGCCGCACCGGTCGCAGGCGTCCACCGCCCCGCACGACGCGCACGCCAGCAACTGGGCCCGGCCCGTCCGGTTCAGCAGGGCCACCACCCGACCTCGACCGCGGTCGGCCAGCAGTTCGGCCACCCGCGGCGACCACAGCCCGCCACGCGTCGGGTCCTCATCGCGCCGGTCGACGACCTCGACCACCGGCCAGCCGGCCCGCTCGACCGCCGTGTTGGGCACGTGCGGTGCCCGACCGGCGGCGGCGCCGTGGGCGATGGCGGCGAGCGACGGCACCGACGAGACGAGCAGGCAGGGCACCCCGGCGCGGCGGGCCCGTTCGACGGCGACGTCGCGGGCGTGCCAGGTGGGGGCCTGCTGGCCCTGGTGGGCCTCGTCGTGCTCGTCGACCACCACGATCGAGCGCAACCCGGCGGGGCCGTGATCGGGGCACGGGGCCCACACCGCCGAGCGGCTGCCCACCACCACCGACCCTCCGGCGGCGGCCGTCGCCCAGGCACGGGCCCGAGCCGTCGGCGTGCCGTCGTCGACGAGGGCGACCGCCGGGAGCCCGGCCCGGCGAAGCCGGTCGGCGAGGCGGGCGGCGAGGACCGGCGAGGGCACGATCACGAGGGCGGGACCGGCGGCGGCGATCGCGGCCAGCAGCGGCCACCGATCCGCCGCGGGAGGCTGGCGCACCACCACCGCACCGGGGGCGGCGAGCAACTCGGCGGCGAGGGCGATGTCGCCGTCGGACCCGGCGCCGTCGCCGCGGTGGTGGGCGGCCGCCGGCAGGGTGGAGACCACCGCCGGCGGCGACGCCGTGCGCAACAGGTGGACGGTCCGGCCGGCCCACCGGTGGGCGGCCCAGCCCGCCAGGTCGACGACTGCCGCCGGCGGCCCGACGCCGGAGACCCGGGCGAGGGGCTTGAGCGCCACGCCGGGCGGAGGGTCGACGTCGACCTCGACCACCCAGCCGCCGACCCGCCGGCCGTGGAGGTCGATGCGCACCATCGCCCCGGCGGCCACGGTCCCCACGTGGGTGTCGGGCACGAGGTAGTCGAAGCGGCGCTCGACGGCGGGCACGTCGGCCAGTACTCGCACCACCCGACCCTCGTTCTTTGTCGGCTCACCCACCGCAGGGGTGGCCCAGCCGACAAAGAACCGGCATGGCTACAGCCCGAGGGCGGTGCGGACGTCGGCGACCCGGGTGGTCTCCTCCCAGGGGAAGCCGACGTCGGAGCGACCGAAGTGGCCGTAGGCCGCGGTCTTGGCGTAGATCGGGCGGCGCAGGTCGAGGTCGGCCAGGATGGCGGCGGGGCGGAGGTCGAAGACGTCGCGCACGGCGCCGGCCAACTTCTCCTCGTCGACGGTGGCGGTGCCGAAGGCTTCGACCATGAGCGACACCGGGTGGGCCACGCCGATGGCGTAGGCCACCTGGACCTCGCAGCGGGTGGCGGCGCCGGCGGCCACCAGGTTCTTGGCCACCCAACGCGCTGCGTAGGCGGCGGAGCGGTCGACCTTGGACGGGTCCTTGCCCGAGAAGGCGCCGCCGCCGTGGCGGGCGGCGCCGCCGTAGGTGTCGACGATGATCTTGCGCCCGGTCAGCCCGCAGTCGGCGTGCGGTCCGCCCAGCACGAACGTGCCGGTCGGGTTCACGAACACCTCGTAGTCGTCGTCGGCGAAGGTGTCGGGGACCACCGCCCGGATCACGTGCTCGATGAGGTCGGGCTTGATGACCGACGCCGAGTCGACGCCGGGGCCGTGCTGGGTGGAGATGAGCACCGTGCGCAGGCGGACGGGACGGCTGTCCTCGTAGTCGAAGGTGACCTGGGTCTTGCCGTCGGGACGGAGGTAGGGCAGCACCCCTGCCTTGCGCACCTCGGCCAGGCGGGCGGCGAGACGGTGGGCCAGCCAGATCGGCAACGGCATGAGGTCGTCGGTCTCGTCGCAGGCGTAGCCGAACATCATCCCCTGGTCGCCGGCCCCCTGGCTGTTGAGGATGTCCTCGCCGGAGGTGCCGGTGCGGGTCTCGAAGGCGGTGTCGACGCCCTGGGCGATGTCGGGCGACTGGGGGTCGATGGTGGTGAGCACGCCGCAGGTGTTGCCGTCGAAGCCCATGTTGGCGTTGTCGAAACCGATGCGGTTGATGGTCTCGCGCACGATCTTGGGGATCTCGACGTAGGCCGAGGTGGTGATCTCGCCGGCCACGACGGCGAGACCGGTGGTGACCATGGTCTCGCACGCCACCCGGGCCATGGGGTCCTCGGCCAGGATGGCGTCGAGGACGGCGTCGGAGATCTGGTCGGCCATCTTGTCGGGGTGGCCCTCGGTCACCGACTCGGAGGTGAACGTGTAGTTGCTGGTCACGGAAGGGGTGTGCTCCTGGGGTCGGGGGCGGCGTCGCGAACGGCGCTCCGGGTGGCGAGGGCGGCGTCGAGGACGGCACCGGCGATGGCGCGCTTGGGGCGCTGGGAGACGTGGCGGTCAGGGTCGGTGGCCGACACGATGACCACGGTGTTGGTGTCGTGCTCGAAACCGGCGCCCGGGCTCCCGACGTCGTTGGCCACCACGAGGTCGGCGCCTTTGCGGGCGAGCTTGGCGGTGGCGTTGGCGTGCACGTCGTCGGTCTCGGCGGCGAAGCCGACCAGCACCTGACCGGGCCCCTTGGCGGCGCCGAGGGCGGCCAGGATGTCGAGGGTCGGCTCGAGCACGACCTCGGGCGGGCCGTCGGCCTTCTTGAGCTTGGCGGCGGCGACGCTGGCAGGGCGGAAGTCGGCCACCGCCGCAGCCATCACCACCACGTCGGCGGCGGCGGCCCGACCGAGGACGGCGCCGGCCATCTCAGCGGCGGTGTCGACCCGGACCACCTCGATGCCGGCGGGCACCGGTCGGTCGGTGGTGGTGACGAGGGTGACGGTGGCGCCCCGCTCGGCCGCCACCTCGGCCAGGGCGTGGCCCTGCTTGCCCGAGCTCCGGTTGGCGATGAAGCGCACCGGGTCGATGGGCTCGCGGGTGCCGCCGGCGGTGACGAGGACGCGCAGCCCGCCCAGGTCGCCGTGGGCGGCGAGCACCGCTTCGACGGCGCCGACGACGGTCGCCGGGTCGGCGAGGCGGCCGGCGCCGACGTCGCCGCCGGCCAGGCGCCCCACCTCGGGGTCGACGACGTGGACACCCCGGCGGCGCAACGTCGCCACGTTGTCGCGCACCGCCGCGTGCTCCCACATCTCGGTGTGCATGGCCGGGGCCACCACCACCGGCGCCCGGGTGGCGAGCAGGACGTTGGTCAGCAGGTCGTCGCTGATGCCGGCGGCGTAGAGGCCGAGCACCCGGGCGGTGGCGGGGGCGACCACCACCACATCGGCCGTCTGCCCGAGATGGACATGGGGCACGGGATGGGCGTCGTCCCACAACGAGGTGTGAGCGGGCTCGGAGGCGAGGGCGTCGAAGGTGGTGCGCCCCACGAAGCGCAGCGCGCCCTCGGTGAGCACCGGGACGACGTGGGCGCCGGCGTCGACCAGACGCCGGCACACCTCGACCGCCTTGTAGGCGGCGATCCCGCCGCTCACGCCGAGCACCACGCGTCGACCAGCGAGCGCGCCGGCACCGGTCACGGTCTCGTCGGAGCGGGTCGGTCCGGGGGACCGGTCAGGCGTCGGCGGCCGCAGCGTCGTCGTCGACTTCGGCCTCCGGGTAGGTCGGCACGATCTTGCCGCCGCTGATCTCCTCGAAGGCGATGGACAGCGGCTTGCGGGCGGTGGACGCCACCTGCGGGGGGATGATCGAGCCGAGGCCCTCACCGAGTTGGCCGAAGTAGGCGTTGATCTGGCGGGCCCGCTTGGAGGCGAGGGTCACCAGCGTGAACTTGGAGCCGGAGCGATCGAGCAACGACTCGATCGGGGGGTTGACCATGGAATCATGGCGGGTGGTCATGCGTGGCTCCTCAAGGCAACAGACACGCGAAACGCGCGGCAGCAAACCTACCAGCCCTCACCCCCCCGGGCGCGGACGGGCCGATCGCGAGTCCTCGTCCACGGCGACGAGGACCCGCTCGACGAGCACGTCGGGCGGGTGCGCGGAGGAGTCGAGACGGACGTCGTAGATCGACAGGTCGTCGAGATCGATGCCGTAGATGCGGCGGTAGCGGCTGCGCTCGGAGGACTCACGAGCACGATTGGCGGCGCCGGCGGCGGCGGCGTCGAGGTCGTCGCGCCGTCCGACCCGGCGGTCGCGCTCGGCATCCGCGCAGGCGATCCACACGGTCACGGCGGCGAGGCCCCCGTTGCGGGCGATCCAGCCGGCCAGGCGGCTCTCGAGCACCACGTCGCCCCGCTGCGCCCGTGCGGCCAAGCGGCTGTCGAGGGCGAGGTCGATGCGGTCGTCGCCCTCGGCGAGCGCCGAGAAGGCCGCCAGGCTCAGGCCCCGCTCGGCGGCCAGGGCCCGGAACACGGCGCCGCCGTCGAGGCGCTCCAGCCCGAGCGCGGCGGCCACCGCTCGGGCGACCGTGCTGGTGCCGGCCCCGGGGAGTCCCGAGATGGTGACGAGCACGGCGGCGGCGCTATTCGGCGAAGGTGGTGAGCAGGGCCTTGCGCTGCTGGTCGCCGAGACCTCGCACCCGGCGGGTGTCGGCGATGCCCACCTCGGCCATGGTGCGCCGGGCCTTCACCTTGCCGACGCCGGGCAGCGACTCGAGCACGGCGAGCACCTTCATCTTGGCGATCACCTCGTCGTCGGCCGCCTGGTCGAGCAGCTCGGCGAGCGTGATCGACCCCATCTTCAGGCGCTCCTTCAGCTCGGCCCGCGCCCGGCGGGCGGCGCCCGCCTTGTCGAG
>JBBJOU010000143.1:0-5955 GCA_037724305.1 Acidimicrobiales bacterium | reverse complement strand
GCAGTGCGCGACGACGTCGTCCCGCTGGGCACCACGCTGCCCGCCGCCCTCGCCCGCCTCGAGGTCGAGCTCACCGTGGTCGGCGAGCGCACCGCCGAGGCGACCGCCGTCGCCCGCGACGCCGGCACGGCCACCGAGCGGCTGCGCACCGACGTCGAGTCCACCCTCGCCGCGGTGCAACGCCTGGCCCCGCCGGGCGACGACGGCGGCGGCATCGGCGCCGCCGTCGGACGCCTCGAGGCCCGCGCCGCCGAGCAGGCCCGCCTGCTCGCCACCGTCCAGGAGACGGTCGCCGACCTCGCCCGGACCGCTCCGGCCGAGGTCGATGCCCTCGAGCGCACGGTGGTCGCCGACCTCGACGCCGTCGGCGACCAGCTCGATGCCGTCGGGCGGGTGCTCCAGCAACTGGTCGGCACCCTCGCCGTGGTCGAGGCCGGCACCATCGGCGTCTCCCCCCGCGCCGAGCGGTCCCACACCGCCGCCCAGTCCGCCCTTGCCGACCTGCGCGCCGCGCGGCGGCGCTGACCCGCCCGGCACACCCGTCTCTCGTTGGGGCGCAGCCGGCCACCCCGACGGGTGGCTCCGTACACCCCGGTTCGGGACCGCCCCCGGAGATCGGCAGGGGCCGCCGGGAGCGCCACCTTGCGGACAGCGGGGCCGGCGCCGCCGTCAGGCGCCGAGGCGGGCGGCCACGAGGGCGATCCGGTCGTCGGGTTGGACGGCGGCGACGCGGACCCGGTCGGGCGAGAAGGGGCCGAAGAACTCGCCGGGGGTGACGACGGCGCCGCCCCGGCGGGCGAGGTCGCCGACCAGGGCCCAGGCGTCGCCGTCCGGGGCCTCGGCCCACAGGTAGAACCCGCCGGCCGGCGTCGGCGCCGGTGCCCCGACCGCCGCCATCACGGTGCGCAACGCCTCCAGGCGAGCGCGGTAGACGGCGCGCTGGGCGTCGACGTGGGCGTCGTCGTCGAAGGCCACCACGGCCGCCGCCTGCACCGGCCCGGGGACCATGAGGCCGGCGTGCTTGCGCACCTCGCCAAGGAAGCGGACCAGTTCGCCATCGCCGGCGTAGAAGCCCGCCCGCACGCCGGCGAGGTTGGAGCGCTTGGACAGCGAATGCACGGCGAGCACGCCATCAGCACCGTGCTCGAGGATGGTGCGCCCGCCCGGCGCCGCCGTCCACTGGAACTCGACGTAGCACTCGTCGGAGAGCACCAGCACGTCGTGCGCCCGGCCCCACGCCGCCGCCGCGCCGAGGTCGACCAGGGCACCGTCGGGGTTGCCGGGGCTGTTGACCCACACGGCGAGGGCACGGTGTGCGTCGGTGGGGTCAATGGCGTCCAGGCTCGTGTAGGGGACGGCCCGGCAGCCGGCGAGGGTGGCACCCATGGCGTAGCTCGGGTAGGCCACCGCGGGGTGCAGCACCGTGTCGCGGTCGGGGCGGCGCAGGCGCAGGAGCGCCGGCAGGCCGGCCACCAGTTCCTTGGTGCCGACGCAGGCCGCCACCGAGCCGGGATCGACGGTGACGCCCAGGCGGCGCTCGAGCCAGCGGGTGGCGGCCTCCCGGTAGGCGACCGAGCCGATCGAGGGTGGGTACCCCCGTTCCCGGCCCGACGTGGCGAGGGCGGCGACGACGGCGGCCGGTGGCGGGTCGCACGGCGTACCGATCGACAGATCGACCGCACCGCCGGGGTGACGAGCGGCGTCGGCGACCAGGCCGGCCAGGCGGTCGTAGGGGTACGGCGGCGGGACGAAGGCGCCCGTCACCGTTGCGCCCCTGGACCCACCGGCGCGTCGGCAGGGACCGCGGCGCGCAGGCCGGCCTCGGTCACCGCCAGCAGATGACCGCCGGCGGCACCCACCGCCCGCAGGTCGGCCGCCGACCACGGCCGCTCGACGCTGATCATCGTGCGACTCCGGTGGCGGTCCCAGGCGGCCTGGGCGGACGTGAACCAGGGCCCGGGGTCGGGGTCGTCGCGGAAGCGGCCGAGCGCAGCCCGCAGCACGTCGATGGCGGCCACCACCGCCTCCCGGTTCTGGGTGACCATGGCCGTGGGCAGGTCGGGGTCGCCCGCCGCCACCCGCGCCGCGCCGTGCAGCGACCCGGCGGCCAGGGGGAGCCCGGCCCCCGCCTGCAGGGTCAGCACCGCGGCGAGCACGTGCGGCAGGTGGCTGATGGTGGCGAGGACACCGTCGTGGGCGGCGGGGTCGAGCGGCACCGGTCGGGCACCGACGGCGAGGAGAAGTCGGGCCACGGCCGCCACCCGGTGCAGGGCGGTGCCGTCGTCGACCAGCACCAACCAGGGTGCGTCGGCGAACAGGGTGGGGTCGGCAGCCGCCCACCCGCTGCGCTCGGTGCCGGCCATGGGGTGCGAGGCGACGAAGGCGGGGTGGCCGGCGGCGGCCGCCAGCACCGGGCCCTTCACCGAGGCCACGTCGGTGACGCTCGGGCCGTCGGGCCCACCGGCGGCGAGGGCGGCGGCGACCGCCCCCGGCGCGGCGGCCAGGGGCGCCGCCACCACCACCACACCCACTCCGTCGGCCACTGCCGCCACCACCCGATCCGCCGACGGGGCGACGGTCACGCCGGCGGCGGCGGCGGCGTCACGGCTGGCGGGGTCGGGGTCCCACCCCACGACGGCCCCGCCGGTGGCGAGCACGGCGTGCGCCACCGAGCCACCGATGAGGCCAAGCCCGATGACGCCGACCGGCCCGATGTCGGGCGGCACCGCCGGCTCAGGCGGCCCGTCAGTCACCGGGGGACGTCCACGCCGGGTAGGAGCCGAGGTGGCGGACGGTGGCGCCGTCGGCCTCGAGCTCGGCCAGGGCGGCGGCGAGGTCGGGATCGCGCCGGTGGCGGTCGACGACGAGGAGGAAGCAGTAGGTGCCGAGGCGGGCCCGGAGCGGCCGGCTGGCGATGGCCGAGATGTTGACGCCGCGGTCGGAGATGGGGCGCAGCACCCGCAGCAGGATGCCGGCGCCCTCCGAGGGCGGGGTCACGAGGGCCATCGTGCGGTCGGCCCCGGTGGGCTCGGCGTCATCGGCGCCGACAACGACGAAGCGGGTCTCGGCGCCGGGCACGTCCTCGATGCCCTCGGCCACCGCCACCAGCCCGAAGGTGGCGGCCGCGATGGGCGAGGCGACGGCGACCAGGCCCGGCCGTCCACCAGTCGCCACGATGCGGCACGCCTCGGCGGTGGAGCTGGTCTCGTGGTGGGCGACGCCGGGACCGGCGGCTCGCAGCCAGCGCCGGCACTGGGCGAGGGCGACAGGGTGGCTGAGCACGCCCGAGACCGGGCCGTGGTCGTGGGGGTGGCGGTAGGAGCCGAAGGTGACCCCCAGCACGACCTCGTCGCGGACGCGCACCCGGTCGGCGTGGGCGATCAGCGTGTCGACGGCCAGGTTGACCTGGCCCTCGACCGAGTTCTCGAACGGCACGATGCCGAAGGCGGCGTCGCCGCCGGCGACCGCCTCCACCACGTCGGCGACCGTGGTCGCCGCCACCGCGACCATGCCGGCGGGCAGACCACGCGCCCGGGCGATGGCCTGGTGGGTGAACGTGCCCTCGGGCCCGAGGTACGCGATCCGAACCGACGCGGCGGGGGGCGCCACGGCCGCCTCAGTCGACCGGCGGAGCGAGCAAGGCGGCGCGGTCGTCTTCGGTGTCGTCCGGGCCGACCGACGCGGTGGGCAGCGCATCGAACGGGGTCAGGACGAGCTCGGACTCCCATGCCGGGTAGGAGCCCAGGAACTTCACCCGGGCGCCCTTGGACCACAGCCGCCGCACGGTGGACTGCACGGAGGCGTCGACGAGGTGGCCCTCGCACGTGATCTGGAAGCAGTGGGTCCCCACCGAGGCCCGCAGCGGGCGCGACACCAGCGACACCATGTTGACGTCGTTCTCGCTGAAGGCGTCGAGGAGGTCGGCCAGGGTGCCGCTGCGATCGACGGCGGGCGTCACCACCATCGTCGTCTTGTCGTTGCCCGAGGGGCGAGGGACATGGCGGGCCACCACGATGAAGCGGGTCTTCAGATCGAAGAGATCCTCGATCCCGGCGGCCACCCGGACCAGGCCGAAGCTGGTGGCGGTGCGGCTGGGGGCGAGGGCCACCAGGCCGTCGTCGCCCTCGGCCACCGACCGGCACGCCTCGGCGGGGGTGTCGGCGTAGCGCACGCTCAGGCCCTGCTCCTGTACGAAGCGGAAGCACATCTCGATGCCCCGCGGCGTCGACACCGCCGTGCGGGCCGACTCCGGGGTCGACCCCACCGGCACGAACGCGTCGAAGCTGTCGGACACCACCACCTCGTCGCAGATGAGGGCGTGGTGGTTCTCGAACACGAGGCGGTCGTAGACCGAGGTCATCTCGCCCTCGTAGGAGTCCTCGATGGGCAGGAGCCCGGCGCTGCCCGGCGTGTGCTCCACCGTCTCCAGCACCTGGGCGACGGTGGGCATCGGCAGCAACTCGGTGGGGGTGACGGTGCGCAGCTTCCCGACCGCCTCGTGGGCGAGGGCGCCGAGCGACTCGAGCGAGCAGAGGATGACGGACTGCACGGGGCTCCGGTCTCGGCGGGCGGCAAACGGACGAGCGGGGCTCGGCTGGGATGGTAGGCGGCGCCCGGGCCGGGCCCGTACCCCGGACTCGTCCGAGCCGGCTAGGAGGGGGGAGGGACCGCGTCGGCGGCGGAGGCGACATCAGGGGCGACCAGTACGTCGCGGAAGCGGGCCAGGCCGGCGTCGTCGAGGCGGGCGCGGACCCGCCAGGCGTCGTCGCCGGCCTGCTCGACGAGCACCTCGCCCTCGCGGTGCACGGCGGCCAGGAGGTCGCCGCGGTCGAAGGGGATGCGCAGCTCGACCATGGCGGTGAGGGCCCGAAGGCGGTCGCTCACCGCCCGCAGCAGGTCGTCGACGCCGGTGCCGGAGAGCGCCGAGATCACCACTGCGTCGGGGTGGCGGGCCAACAACCGGCGGGCCTCGAGGGGCGCCCGGTCGGCCTTGTTGAACGCCAGCAGCTCGGGCACCCGGTCGGCGCCGATCTCGGTGAGCACGGCCCGCACGGCGGCGACCTCCTCCATGGGCTCGGCGGCAGAGGCGTCGACCACGTGGACGAGCAGGTCGGCGTCGGCCGCCACCGCCAACGTGGAGGTGAACGCTTCGACGAGATCGTGGGGCAGCTTCTTGATGAAGCCGACAGTGTCCGTGCACAGCACCCGCTCGCCGCCGGGCAGGTCGAGACGCCGGGTGGTGGCGTCGAGGGTGGCGAACAGGCGGTCCTCCACCAGCACGCCGGCGTCGGTGAGACGGTTGAGCAGGGTCGACTTGCCGGCGTTGGTGTAGCCGACGATGGCGACCTGGCGGGACCGGCTGCGGCGGCGGGCCTTGCGCTGGGTGTCGCGGTGGCGGGCGATGTCGCGCAGGTCGCCCTCGAGCTTGGTGATGCGGCGCTGGATGCGGCGCCGGTCGACCTCGAGCTGGGTCTCGCCCGGGCCCCGGGTACCGATGCGGGCGCCACCGGCCGACATGCCACCGGCCTGCTGGGACAGGGCCCCCTTCTGGCGGCGCAGGCGGGGCAGGCGGTAGCGCAGGAGGGCCAGCTCGACCTGGGCCTTGCCCTCCTGGCTGGCCGCGTTCTGGGCGAAGATGTCGAGGATCACCGCCGTGCGGTCGATCGCCGTGCGGCCCAACACCTTCTCGAGGTTGTACTGCTGGGCGGGGCTCAGCTCGTCGTCGAAGACGACGGTGTCGGAGTCGACCTCGAGCGAGACGTCGCGCAGCTCCTCAGCCTTGCCCTTGCCCACGAAGTAGGCGGGATCAGGGGCCTTGCGGCGCTGCACCACCCTCGCCGCCTCGTCGGCCCCGGCGGTGTCGACGAGCCGGGAGAGCTCGTCGAGGCTCCCGTCGACCTCGTCGGTGCTGGTGTCGCCGAGGGCGACGCCCACCAGGACGATCTTCTCTCGTAC
>JBBJOU010000142.1:0-5966 GCA_037724305.1 Acidimicrobiales bacterium | reverse complement strand
TGGTGCTGCGCCCCCGGTCGACGCTGGCGCAGGCGGGCGTGGCCGCTGGCGGCGGCTGGTACGTGTGGATGGGCCACCTCGGACGGATGTCGCCCACACCCAAGGTCGGTTGGCTCTGGGTCCTGCCCCTCGGCTTCGTCGTCGACGTCCGGGCGTTGTGGGTGATGGCGCGCGCCTCTTTGCGCCACCGGTTCCTGCTGCTGTAGGTCAGGCGCCCGGGTCGCCGAGATGGGCGGGCGGGGGGTTCAGCCACGGACCGGGGCCGTGGCTGCACAGGGCGGCGAGGTCCTGGGTGTCCTTGTAGGTGTCGGCCGACTTCCAGAACCCCTCGTGGGGGAACGGGCGGAGCTCACCGAGGCCGGCGAGGTGGGGCAGCACCTGGCGCTCGAGATCCTCGCCCCACCACTGGTCGAACACCCGGCGGCTGAACACGAAGAAGCCGGCGTTGATGCGGTGGTCGTGAAGCCGGGGCTTCTCGGTGAAGCGGGCCACCCGGCCGGCGCGGTCGAGCTCGATGGTGCCGTACTGCGACGGCAGGGCCACAGTGGTGATCGTGGCCGCCGAGGTGTGGCCCCGGTGGTGCGCCAGCAGGGCGACGAGGTCGACGTCGCCCAGGCCGTCGGCGTAGGTGCAGAAGAACACCTCGCCGACGCGATCGCGCACGGCGTCGACCCGACCGCCGGTGTTCGTCTCCAGGCCGGTGTCGAGCACCTCGACGTCCCAGTCGGCGGGCACCGTGGTGGCGAAGTCGGCCACCATCTCGGCCTTGAACCCGGCGGCGAGGGTGAAGCGGGTGAACCCCTGGCCGGCGTAGATCTCCATGACGTGGCGGAGCATCGGGCGGTCGCCGATCTCGAGCAGGGGCTTGGGCAGCTCGATGGTGTTCGGGTAGGCGCGGGTGCCCTTCCCGCCGCAGAGGATGACGGTGCGCACGTCGGAAGTGGGGGTCATCGGGGCGGGAACGTAGCCGAGCGCCGGCCGACCACTCGGCGGGTACCCCTCCTATGCTCGCCGTCGTGGCGACGCTCGCAGGCCCGCCGAGGGTGGTGCACGTCCTCGAGGCGCTCGAGACGGGGTGCGCCCGCCACGTCGTCGACCTCGTGGCCCACGTGCCCGGCGTCGAGCACCACGTCGTCGTCCCCCGGGCGCGGGTGGGCGGGGTCACCGACACCGCCGCCGTCGGGCGCATCGAGGCTGCCAGGGGCCACGTCCATGTGGTGGAGATGCGCCGGTCACCGGTCGACCGCCGCAACGGCGCCGCCCTCTTCGCCCTCCGCCGGTTGCTCGCCGAGGTGATGCCGGGCGTCATCCACGGCCACTCCTCCATCGGCGGTGCCCTGGCCCGCACCGCGGCGGTGGGGCGGCCGCTCGCCTGCGTCTACACCCCCAACGGTCTCGCCGCCGGGCGGTGGCCGAGCGCCGTCGAGCGCGTCCTGGGCCGGCGCACCGACCGGCTGGTGGCGGTGTCGCCCAGCGAGCGCGACGAGGTGCTGCGCCGCCGGCTGGTGCCCGCCGACCGGGTCGTGGTCATCCCCAACGGCATCGACGTCGACCCGCCGCCGCCCGCCGACCTCCGGGCCCTCGCCGACATCCCCGACGACGGGCCCCTCGTCGCCACCATGGGCCGCCTGGCCCGCCAGAAGGCACCCGAGGTGTTCGTGGCCGCCTGCGCCGCCGTGGCCGCCGCCCGGCCCGACGCCCGCTTCGTCCACATCGGCGACGGCCCGCTCGCCGACGAGGTCGCCGCCGCGGTGGCCGCCGCCGGCATCGGCGCCCGCTACCACCGCCTGCCGGTCGTGCCCGACGCCGCCCGCTATCTGCCGACCCTCGCTGCCTTCGTGCTCACCAGCCGCTTCGAGGGTGGCCCGTACGCCCCGCTCGAGGCCATGCGGGCCGGCGTCCCCGTGGTCGTCACCGACGTGGTGGGCGCCCGCGACTGCGTGGACGACGGCCGCACCGGCCTCGTCGTCGCTCCTGACGACCCGGCCGCCACCGCCGCCGCCGTGCTGCGGGTGCTCGACGACGCCGGGCTCGCCGCCCGCCTGGCGACGGCCGCCGGCGACGCCCTCCGTGCCCGCTTCGACGTCGTCACCATGGGTGGCGCCCACGCCGAGCTGTACCATCGGCTGGCGGCTGAACGGCCGGTAGCGCCAGGATGACATCCCCTGTCCGGTACCTGTACCTTGCATCTACGGTGGCCCATTCGCCAGGATCGGCGCTCAGGGCAACGTGGGGGCTCGTTCCGGTAGTGGGTCAGCGAGCGAGCGTACGACCAAGCGACGACGTGTGGAGGGATAGCGAGTGTCGGTGACGAGCGTCGAGGGCAGCTGGGACGACCCGATGGCCGACGCCCTCGACTTCTCCTCCCTCCCGGGTCCCGGGCTCGCGGCCGTGACCGACGGCCTGGTGCTGCCGGTGCTCGAGATCGATCGCCCGCTCAGCCCCACGCTGGTCCCGGCCCTGCCGGGTGGCCCCTACGGCTGGCAGGCGCTGGCCAAGCGCTCGCTCGACGTCGTCATCTCACTCGCCCTGCTGACCCTGGTGCTCCCCGTCTTCGTCGCGGCGGCGGTCGGCGTCCGCCTCACCAGCCGCGGTCCCGTGTTCTTCCGCCAGGCCCGGGTCGGGCGGGGCGGCCACCACTTCACCATGTACAAGTTCCGCACGTTCCCGGTCGAGCACGTCGACGCCGAGTTCTCGCTCCCGGTCGGGCAGTGCCCGTCCCGCTTCGGCCGCCTCCTGCGCCGGGCCTCGATCGACGAGCTGCCCCAGCTCGTCAACGTGCTCCTCGGGCACATGGCCCTGGTCGGCCCGCGGCCCGAGCGGCCCCACTTCGCCGAACCCCTCGGCGCCGCCATCCCCACCTACCGCGAACGCCACCGGGCCCCGGCCGGCATCACCGGTCTCGCCCAGGTCGCCGGCCTGACCGGCAACACCTCCGTCGAGCACCGCGTCCGGGCCGACAACGCCTACATCGAGGGCTGGTCGATCTGGCGCGACATCGCCATCCTCGCCCGCACGATCCCGGCGACCGTCCGCAAGGCCCGGTAGTCCTCGACGCACCCGGGTCGGCGGCCGGATCGCCTACGGTTCGGGGGTGAGCCGCATCCGTTCGCTCGCCGACCGCCCGGTCGTGCGCAAGCTCGGCCGGTACGCCGCCGCCTCGGTGGTGGGCGTCGTGACCGGCCAGGCGCTGCTCTACCTGGGCTACTCGGTGCTCGGCTGGGAGGCGGTGACGGCCAACGTCGTGTCGGTGGCCGTCAGCTCCATCCCGGCCTACCTCGTGAACCGCTACTGGGTGTGGCAGAAGCGGGGCCGCAACAGCCTGCGCGCCGAGGTGATCCCGTTCTGGCTGATGGCGTTCCTGGGCCTGCTCCTCTCGAGCGTGCTGGTGGCCGTCGTCGAGGGGCGCACGGACTCGGCGCTCGCCCTCGGCCTCGCCAGCCTCAGTGGGTTCGGCGTGCTCTGGGTGGCCAAGTTCGTGGTGCTCGAGCGGGTGCTTTTCGCCCCCGTGGCCCACGCCCTCGACGACGAGGCCGCCGAGCCTCACGAGCCGGCCGCCAGCACCTCGCCGTAGACGGCCAGCGTCGCCCGGGCGGCCGTCGTCCAGGTGAAGGTCGCGGCCCGTGACCGGCCCGCCGTCACCAGGGCGGCGCGACGTTCGTCGTCGGCCAGCAGCGAGGCGATGGCCGCCGCCCAGGCGTCGCCGTCGGTGACGTCGCCCACCACGACGCCGGCGTCGCCCACCACCCCCGGCAGGGAACCGGCCCCGGCGACCACGACCGGCGTGCCCGCCGCCATCGCCTCGAGGGGGGTGAGCCCGAACCCCTCGCCCAGCGACGGGTGCACGAGGGCGGCGGCACCGGCCACGAGCCCGGGGAGGGCGTCGTCGGGCACGTAGCCGGCGAAGCGCACGCGATCGGCGAGGCCGAGGCGGTCGACCTCGGCCCGGACCGCCTCGGCGCCGAGGCCGTCGGGGCCGGCCAGCACGAGGGCGGGTACCACCGCCGGCGGCAGGGCGGCCACGGCCGCTACGAGCGCCACCAGGTTCTTCCGACGGGTGATGGCACCGACGTGCAGGAGGTAGCGCCCTGGCTCGACCCCGAGATCCGCCGTCGCCGCCGGGCGGCCAGGGTGGAAGGTCGCGGGGGTCACGCGGAAGCGGTCGGCCAGACCGTTCGGCACGACCGTCACCCGGGCGGCGTCGACGTCGAGCAGCTCGACCACCTGGGTGGCGACGTAGGGCGAGACGCACAGGATGCGCGACGAGCGCTCGGCCAGATCGGCGTGGGCCCGGCGGGACAACCAGCGCTCGGAACGGGCGTACCAGCCCGGCTCCAGCAACGGCAGGACGTCGTGGACGGTGTGCACCACGGGTGCCCGCGTCGGCACCGCCACCGCCGGGTGCAGGACGTGGACGAGGTCGACGCCACCGAGCGGGCCGTTGCCGTCGAGCCGCGGCCGCCCGGCCAGGGTCCAGGCGGCGTAGCGGGCCTTGCGGGGCCCGGGCAGGGTCACGTGGGTGACGGCCCGGAGCGGTGGCCCGGGCGGTGACGCCTCGGGTGGCGAGCAGCTGATTGCCCGCCAACCGAGACCGGTGGCGCCGGCCAGCTCGGTGTCGAGGGCGGCCCGCAGCTCACGGGCGGCGTGACCGATGCCGGTGGCCATGGGCTCCGCGAAGCGGTGGGCGAACAGGGCGACGGTCGGCCCCTTGCTCGGCGTCACCGTGGCTCCGTGGGGCTCCGCCCCACACCCGATCCGGGCGGCTCGCGGGCGCTCACGCCAGGTCCAGGCCGAAGCGGCGGTAGGCGGTGACCAGGTGCTCGACCATGGTCGCCTCGGTGTGCTCGGCCCGCACGAGGGCCCGGGCGCCGGCCCCGAGGCGGTCGAGCTCGGCGGGGTCGCCGAGCAGCTCGACGAGGGCGGCAGCGAAGGCCGGCGGTCGGTCGGGGGCGACCAGGCGGCCGGTGGTGCCCGGACGGACCAGGTCGGCCACGCCGCCGACGTCGGTGTACAGCACCGGGTAGCCGGCGGCCATCGCCTCGATCACGGCGAGGGGGAGGAGCTCCGAGCGCTCGCGCGCCGCGCCGACGTAGAGGGTGGCGCCCGCCTCGGCGAGGCGGGCGAAGGGCCGGTCGTCGGCACCGGTGAAGGTCACGGCACCGGCGATGCCGAGCTCGGCGGCCAGGGCGCGCAGCTCGTCGGCGTGGCCGGCGCTGCCGGCCTGGGCCCCGCCGACCACCACCAGGCGGAGGTCGGGGACAGTGGCGCGGGCGAGGGCCACCGCCCGCAGGAGGAGATCGACGCCCTTATCGGGGTGGAGCCGGCCGACGGTGGCGACGGTCGGCAGCCGGCCCGGCGCGCGCGGCGGCCCGACGTCGGACACCGGGCGGCCGTTGGGCACGACGGCCACGGGCACACGGGCGGGAAGGCCGGGAAGTCGCGACACGGCGGCGGCGGTCGGCACGATCACCCCCCGGGCGAGGCGGCCGGCGGCGGCGTTGATCAGGCGGCTGGCGACGATGCCGTGGACGTGCCACACCAGCGGGCGCCGGACGGCGAGGGCGCCGGGGCCCACCAACGCCACCCCCCGGTGGTCGTTCACGTGCACCACGTCGGCCCACGCCAGCGCCCGGGCCAGGCGGGCCCACCCCACGGGCAGGGCGGCGGCGAGGGCGGCCTGCCGGGCGGGGGTGGACGCCGCGCTGCGCCCGAAGCGCTGCAGCGGCCCGGGCAGGGACACCACCTGGTGGTCGACCCCGGCGGCGGCCAGCGCGGCGGCGAAGGGCCCGTCGGCGGGCAGGACGACGCGGGTCTCGACTTCCCGGGCGGCGAGGTGGCGAGCGAGGGTGAGGGTGGCGAGCTGGGCCCCGGCGACGACATAGGGGTAGGCGTCGACGAAGGCGACCCGGCGCACCGGCTCGCGCCCTGACACCGGGTGCTGCGCCCGCCGCCTCACCCCGCCCGCC
>JBBJOU010000141.1:0-5968 GCA_037724305.1 Acidimicrobiales bacterium | reverse complement strand
TAACCGGGGCGACGTCCGAGGACGACGGGGAGGTCGAGGGTGGCGCCGTCGCGAACCACGGTGAGTACCGCCGTCTCGCCGGGCGTGCGGGTCCGCAGGTGGGCGGCGAGGGCGGCCATCGAGGTGACGGGGGCGTCGTCGACCGCGATCAGCACGTCGTCGGCGCGCACGCCGACGGCCAAGGCGGGGCTGTCGTCGCGCACCGACACGACGACCACCCCGCCGCCGGCGTGGGGCTGGAGGGCGGCGATGCGGTCGACGGCGACGTCGCTGCCCTCGATGCCCACCCAGACCGCCGGCGGCCGGGTGGCGACGGTGGTGGCGACCGGCTGGCGCTCGGTGGTGGCGGTGACGCCCCGGGCGACGATGGCCTGGGTGCTGCGGGTGGTGAACTCGGCCTGATCGGGCAGGCCGAGGAGCACGGCGACGCTGACGCTCAGCACGGCGCCGGTGAGCCCGGCCGCGGTCGCGATGGGCCACAACCGGGGGTTCCGGCCGTGCGGGGCGGCGATCGTCGCTGCGGCCGGCTCCCACGCCACCTCCGACGGGTGCCGCCACAGGCGGTCATCGGGTGGCAGCGGCGGACCGGGACCGAGCGCGTCGTCGGCGTCTTCATCGTCGACGGGCACGGTGGATCACCGTAGCGGCGCCTCTCGCCGCCATGACCGCGCGGTACCGGGCCGACCGCGGCGGCGTGGTGCACGGAGGCGGACAGGCCCTACGCTCGGTGCACCATGCCCGTTTCCTCCACCCTCGCGCCCGTCGTCGGCGACACGTGGGTCGGCCTCCTCGAGGGGCCGCTCCCGGTGGGTGCCGCCACCGAGTGGGCGGTGCGGCCCGACTGCGGCGCGCTCGTGCTGTTCTCGGGCACCGCCCGCGACCACAGCGTCGGTCGCGACGGTGTGCACCGGCTCACCTACGAGGCCTACGAGGAGCAGGCGGCCTCTCGCCTCGCAGCCGTGGCCGACGAGGCCCGAGCCCGCTGGCCCGAGGTCGGGCGACTGGTCCTGCTCCATCGCACCGGCGCGCTCGACGTCGGCGAGTCGGCGGTCGTGGTGGTCGTCACCGCGCCCCACCGCCCCGAGGCCTTCGCCGCCGCCCGGTACTGCATCGACGCTGTCAAGGCGTCGGTGCCGGTGTGGAAGTCCGAGTCCTGGGCGGACGGGGAGTCGTGGGGCCTGGAGGCCCAGCACCTCGTCGAGCCCGGCGACGTCCTCGCCCTTGGCGCAGAGCGGTCGCGATGAGCGCGGTCGCCTTCCTCCTCCTGGCCGTGCTGCTCTCGGCGGCCGGTTCGATGGTGCTGGTGCTCCGCCAGCGCAAGCCCACGCGGATGGGCTCCAGCGTCGACGAGTTCCGGCGCGAGATGCGGGCCCTGGCCCCCCCCGGCGACGACGAGCCTCGCTCGCCGCGGCACCAGTAGCAGCGGCCCCCGGTGGCCCGCGACCTCGCCATCGACCTCGGCACCGCCAACACGCTCGTCTTCGAGCGCGGCCGCGGCATCGTCCTGAACGAGCCGTCGGTGATCGCCCTCAACAGTCGCACCAACGAGGTCCTGGCCATGGGCCAGGAGGCATGGCAGATGATCGGGCGGACCCCCGGCTACATCGTCGCCGTGCGCCCGCTCCGGGGCGGCGCCATCACGGACTTCGACATCACCCAGCGCATGATCCGCCTCTTGCTCCAGCGGGTCGGCGTCAACCGGTTCAACCGACCCCGGGTGGTCATCTGCGTCCCGTCGGCCATCACCGAGGTCGAGCGGCGGGCCGTCACCGAGGCCGCCCGTCGTGCCGGTGCTGCCGACGCCCAACTGCTCGAGCAGCCCATGGCCGCGGCCATCGGAGCCGGCCTCCCCATCAACGAGCCGGTGGGCAACATGGTGATCGACGTCGGTGGCGGCACGTCGGAGACCGCCCTCATCTCCCTCGGCGGCATCGTCGCCCTCAACGCCGTGCGGGTCGGCAGCTTCGACATCGACGCCGCCCTCCAGACCTGGATCCGGCGCGAGTACGGCATCGCGGTGGGGGAGCGCACGGCGGAGGAGATCAAGATCGCCATCGGTTCGGCGTGGCCGACCGTTGACGAGTTCAAGGCCGAGGTCCGGGGCCGCGACCTCATGTCGGGCCTGCCCAAGACGGTCATCCTGACGCCCGACGAGGTGCGCGAGGCCATCGGCGAGGTGACCACCGCCATCGTCGACTCGGTGGTCTCGTGCCTGGGCCAGGCGCCGCCCGAGCTCGCCCAGGACCTGATCGTGCGGGGCATGTACCTCGTCGGCGGCGGCGGCATGCTGCGCGGCCTCGACCTCCGCGTCGCCGAGGAGACCGAGATCCCGGTCCACCTCGTCGAGGCCCCCCTCGAGTGCGTGTGCCTCGGCGCCGGCCGGGTGATCGAGGCCTACGACCGCCTCAAGGTGATGTTCATGGGCGCCAAGCGCTAACCCCGGGGGCGCCGGGCTCCGCCTCTCCGAGCACGTCGACGAGGGCGGCGCACGCGCTCGTGGTGGATGCCGTCAGGACGGGGATCACCAACTCGGCCGCCTCGACGACCGAGGCGACCATGGCCTGGCGCGAGCCCCGGCGGGCGAGGCGCAGGGCGAAGCGGGCGCCGCTGATCGGTCCGGTCGGCAGACCCAGCGCGTCGAGCACGGCGCGCAGGGCGGCCTCGGCCTCCTCGAGCGCCTCGCGCAGTTGGCGCGGGATGCTGACCCGTTCCACGGCGCGCACCACGAGCCGGATCACCAGAAAGACAGCGAGGGCGAGGACGGCGAACAGTGCGGCGATCGCCCACCGCCCGGTCGCCCCGGCGACCACCACGGACAGGAGGAGCACGACCTGGGCGATGCGGTGTTTGCGCTGGATGGCCTGGACCGCGACCTGGCCGACCGCCATGCGCACCAGCACAAGCGCCTGGCGTAGCGACGGCCGGGCTCGGCCCGCGACTACGTCGTCGACGGGCGCGGCGATGGCGTCGACGGGCCCGTCGAGGGCGGGGTCGTGACTGCGGCCACCGAGGCGCCACCGCCGTCGCGGCGGGGGACCGAGCGGACCGTCGCGCCCGCTCACGCGCCCCACCCGGCCAACAGGTCTTCGGCGGCCTGGCGCACCTGGCGGTCGCGGTCGGTGGCGGCGCCGCGCAGGGCGGCCTCGACCTCGGCCCCATCGAAGGCGGCGAGGGCGAGCACGGCGCGGCGCCGGACCGTCGCCTTATCGGTGCAGGCGACGAGGACCGCCGCCAGGCCGGCGGGGTCGCCGACTGCTCCAAGGGCGGCCGTCGCCGCCTCGCGTACCAGGCCGTCCTCGTGACCGGTGGCCAGCGCGGCGAGGGTGGCGACCGTGCGCGGCTCGGGCGGATCGATCTCGCCCGCCGCCCACGCCGCCACCTCGACCACGGTCGGGTCGTCGTCGCCCAGCACGTCGGTCAGGGTCCACCCGGCTCGCGGCGTGCCTGGACCGGCCGCCACCTCGCACGCCCGGCGGCGCACGCTCGGGTCGGGATCGGCGAGGCCGGCCGTCACCTCCTCACCGGTGAGCGCACCGGCCCGGGCGAGGGCAGCGAGGGCGGTGGCCCGCACCCCCGGGTCGTCGTCGGCGACGAGGGCCCGCGCCGCGGTGGCGTCGCCATGATGGCCGGCGATCGCCGCAGCCCGACGGCGCCCCGGGGCGTCGTCGCCCACGACGCTCACGTCACGCTCGACCGGAGCAGGTTGAGCGTGAGCAGGGCGGCGGCGCCGATGGCGGCGGCGAGGATCGCACCGAGCATGACGGCCATGATGGCGAGCAGCACCGCCGAGCGCAGTCGCTGCCACCAGCGGATCCCCTCGACGGCCCAGGGACGGGCCCGACGACGTGGCTCGCGCGGCCGCGGCTCCGCCACGCCCCGCGACGCGACGGCGCGACGATGCACCGGCGCACTGTCGCGGTCAGGCGCCCGGAGGGCGACCGCCGTCGAGGCGACGGTCGGGCCGGCCCCAACGAGGCGGTCGAGATCGGTGGGAGGGGCGAGGAGCACGGGACCGGCGGTGGGCGGCGGCCACGCCGGATCCGGCTCGCTGGCGGGGGCGGCGACGGGCGCCGGCAACGGCTTCGGCCCGCGCCTTGACGAGGTAGCGGTCGTGGCAGGCTGTCGAGGCCCGGCGACCTCACGGGCGACCAACACGATGCACGACACCACTACGACAAGCACCACGAGCCCGGTCACTGCGGACCCGATGGTACCGCCGCGCCGCCCGCGGACCGGGACGGGTTGGTGGCTACCGGCGACAGTGTCGAGCGCGGTGCTCGCCGCCGCCCTCATCGGTGCCGCATCGGTGGAGATCCCGTACTACGTGATCGAGCCGGGATCGGCTCGGGCCACCGAGGCCCTCATCATGATCGACGGCTCCGAGCAGTTCCCGTCGACGGGTGAGATCTACTACCTGACGGTCGGGATCCAGCCGACGACGCCGCTCGAGGCAGCCCAGGGGTGGATCGATCCCGACACCGACATCGTCCCCGAGAGCTTCGTCCTCGGCGACCAGACCGAGGAGCAGAACAACGAGCAGAACGCGCAGGCGATGGTGTCCTCCAAGGACGTCGCCGCCAGCGTGGCGCTCGCCCATCTGGGCTACCCCCTCGCCCCGACTGGCACCGGCGCCACCATCACCGAGATCACCCCGGGTTCGGCCGCCGAGCTCGCCGAGCTCGAGCCCGGCGACACCATCGTGGCCGTCGACGGCGTCGCGGTGCGGCTGAACCCCGAACTGGCCGCCGATCTCGGCGCTCGCCGACCGGGTGACGGGGTGACCCTCACCGTCGAGGACCTCGACGGCGCCGCTCGCGCCGTGCCGATCACCCTCGGGCCCCGCCCGGACGACCCCGCGATCGCCTTCCTGGGCGTGGCCACCGGCACCCGGGGCTTCGACGCCGGGCTGCCCTTCCCGGTCGACATCGACTCGGGCCGGGTCGGCGGGCCGTCGGCCGGGCTCGCCTTCACCCTCGGCATCCTCGACCTCCTCACGCCCGGTGAGCTGACCGGCGGCGCCCAGGTGGCGGTCACCGGCACCATCAATCCCGATGCCACCGTGGGCCCGGTCGGGGGGGTGGCCCAGAAGGCGGCGGCCGCCGCCGCCGCCGGTGCCACCGTGATGTTGGTGCCGTCGGCCGAGTACGAGGCGGCGCTCGACCACGCCCACGGGATGCGCATCGAGGCGGTCGACGATCTCGCCCAGGCCCTTGCCGTGCTCGAGGACCTCGGCGGCAACGCCCTCGCGCTCGGCAGCCCCGGTACCGAGAGCGCGGCGGCGCCCGGGTAACTCTGCCCCCATCCGGGCGATTTGCGCCCCGGGCCAGCGCTCGGAGGTGCCCAAAGGAGGCCGCCAAACGCCCCTCGGCCGGCTCCACCGTCGTACCATCGGACCGGCACACGACTCGGAGGGAGGGCGCTTGAGCACTGCCGCGGCACAGCTGCAGTTCGCCGCCGAGTTCGCCGTGTTCCTGGTGGCGGGCGCCGGCATCGCCCTCCTCGTGCTCCGCCCCGGCCTGCTCGTCGAGGGGCTGCGGGCCCGTCGCGCCGTGATCGCCGGCTTCGCCCTGTTGGCGGTGGCCGCCTTCACCCGGGGCGCCTTGCTGGTCGAAGCCGCCGACGAGCCCGCCCTGGTGGCCGTGCGCGCCGCCGGCATCCTCGCCCTGTTCCCGGGCCCGTTGCGCTGGCGGGGCGGCACCATCGGCGGGGTGAGCCTGGCGTTCGGTCTCGTCGCCCTGGCCGGTGCCGAGGCGCTGCGGGCGGCCGAACCCGGCGTCGGCGCCGACTGGGCCAGCCTCGTGGGCGCCCTCGCCCTCGGCCTCGCCTGCTACCTCGCCGCCCGCCGGTCGATCCCCACCCGCATCGCCGCCAGCACCACCACCATCGTCCTGGGCGTGGTGCTCGCCGTCTCGGTCGGCCTGTCAGCTGTGCTCGCCGGCAACGTCGAGGATGAGGCGAAGCGGCGCCT